>CAOJFR010000011.1 GCA_948434855.1 uncultured Clostridia bacterium
ACTGTCTCAATAACTGTTCTTAATAATGAAAAGGCACTACCGCAATTATCAGTTTCAGTTAGTAAGAGGATTGCTTTAATATTTTTTAATAAAACTATTAAAGTATTTATCTTGAAATTTCCATTCTCCCCATTGGGTCTGATTTTTCTTTGCAGTTTTTCATCTAACTTCATAAGTAAAAAATTAACCATACATCTTATTGAATAGTGTATTGAAGTATGAGATAGATAGTTATTGCTCTTATCAAAATACTGATACAACAATCTTAATCTACATTGAAACATTGCTTTATTTTTTAAATTTTCACAATATTTAGAATCTCTTAAATTCTTGCTTTTAGTTTCATCTGTCTCAAATAAATTTTCATACCAATAAATCATTGCAAGATTTGAACATATATCAAAATCGATATCATCAACTCCAAGAGCAAGAACAGGATTAAACTGAAAATTATAACAAACAGGAATCATTAGATTGAATTCATCTGATTTTTTTATTTCTTCCTTTAGACGAATCATTGTGTTTGGCTTCATAAATTTTCTAAACATCTTTTTTAAAATTTCATTCCTATATTCGTTATTTTTTTCTACTTCTTTTTGTAAATTAAATTCGTTTATATTAAACATTTGAATTGACACCTAAAATTTATTTTATATTTTTAATTTGAATAAACTTTTCTCAATTATATAATTGATCATAGTTTTTTTCTCTTACTAAAATATTTAATTTGAAATTAGAGTTTTCCTATATTTTTTGCCACTTGCTGGTTCGATTACTCTATTTTCTTCTAATTGGTCTATAATATATGCAGCTCTTGAATATCCTATATTAAATTTATTTTGTAATAAAGCAGCACTTGCTTTGCCAATTTCAATGCAATATGATTTTGCATCATCATATAATACATCTTTTTGAAATTCATTATTTTTCACTATTATACCTTTGACAATATAATCAGTAGAACAATTAAAAAATTCTGATAACTTAACAACCATTTCTAAACTTGGGTCTCCTTTATTGCTTTCCCATTTTGAAACTGCCTTATCAGATATATTTAATTTTTCTGCTAAACTTAACTGAGTTAAATTATTTATTTTCCTTAACATTGCAATTCTTTCACCGATTGTTCCTTCTATTTTTGTCATAATATTTCCTCCATAATTGTTACTTCAATTTTATCAATATCTTTCATAAAAAGTAAACCTACTTATCGTATGGGTAATCAAAATAAATTCTACTTGAAGTAGAGTTATTTTTATACTCTATCAAAATTTTTAAGAACTTCTATTCTATGAGATTGAATGTTTTGTTGAAATTTCCTTAACTCATTATAATCACTTTTAATTTCATTTAATATTTCCAAAAAGTCATAACTATATAAAAATCCCTCATCTTCATATGCGAAATCTGTGCAGCACTGATGACAATAATAATTTCTTTTATCTGCAAGCCTACGCAAAATTTTATAAAAATTCTTATCAAAATATGGTTCATTATCCAAGCAATCTAAATCATATAATTCATTTATCGCATTGCCTAAAGTTAATTTCTCTTTCTCTATTTCTTTTATATTTGATTCAAATTTTCCATCTCGCATTCCTGCAATAATTAACTTAATATCATGCTCAATATATTGATAGTTGGATACCACCGCACCTAGATAATATAAATATTCATCCAAATTTGTGTTTAAGGTTAACATAAATTTCTCCTTTCATTTGAAATTATTTTTTCTAATTGTTCGCCAACTTTTTTGAAAACACCAGCAAACACATTAAATATTTCATATGTATCAATTACATATTCTTTTACGATATTATGTTCTTTACAATATTTTTCATTAAATATTTCACTAGGTATTATTACCAAAGCAGGAACAGCTTGCTTGGTTACATTGTCTTCTATAAGACCTAATTTACTAACATATTTGCCATTATGTATAAAAGCATTTCGTGTTTCGTGTAGTAACTCTAGCATATCAAAATCTTGATGCGTATCAATTGTTTTCGCTGTAAATAAAGGCTCTAATAAACTAAAAATATTCTTTAACTCATCAAATGCCACCCATTGTCTCTTATTACTTGAATAAATATACCCAATAAATGCATCAAAAGATGATAACACATTAAATAGTAGCCTTGACAAACTTAGCACATTGTCTAGTTCAGTGATTTTTATTACTCTATTTGATATATCACTATAATAAGGCAATTCATCAATTAATCTATCTTTTTCTATCATATTTAAAGTTTTAGAAATATATTTTTTATATTTTAAATTCATATCGCAAAATTCTTTTATATTTAAATCTGTAATTAAAAAAAGATTAAGTAATCTTTGTTTTGCCATTGATGTTCCATCATATTTATCTGTTTCCATAACTCTATTGTTTATTTTTTTCATATTAACTCCTTAGTAAAATTATAGCATAAAAACAAATATTTTGAAAAAAAATAAATGAAATTTTTGAATTATATGATATAATGTGTTTGAAACAAAGGAGAATTATGGAATATTTATCGTTTTTATGGTTTGGCTTTATTATAGCCATAGGTGTTCTTATATATAAACACTTCAAAAAGAAAATGATTATTCTAAAAACACCATTAAAACATATAATATTTAAGCAGATGATGATATAAATTATAATAAAAAATTATATCATAATCTATCAGAAGAAGAATTATTCGATAAAACAAAAACTTAAAAAATATTTTAAATTTTTACATTTATATACAAATTTTTATGTATTATGCTATAATAAAAAAAATAAAAAATTACTTTTGGAGGAAATATGTTTAGAGAGATTCTAGATGAATTAGTTAACAATGAGACACAAGCATATTCCCTGCAAAAGTATATCGGTGATAATGAATTTGAAAATGAGATAATTGAGTATACGAAAAAAGGATTTGTTGAATCGGTTTGGAAATCTTTTCCTTCGCAAGAGACAAAAAATCTAGTTATTTTAGGGCTTACATTTATAGCATTAAAATATTATGATGGTTCACTATGGCCACACGTGTGCGATAAATATTCTACTGTTTTACAAGATTCTCAATTACTGGAATCAAAAATTAGAGATAATGTACTTAGTCCATTAACATCAAAATATAATTGCGATAGAAAGCATTATCAAATTCCAGTCATAAATGCCATAGTTCCGTTTAATTATGCATCTAATTATATCGAATTTGTAAATGATATTTATATAAAAAATCTTGATTGTAATTTGCTAAATTATAACGTTGAAGAAGAAATAGAAAATGTGTTTAATGCTATTGGCAGGCATTTATCAGATGCAGATGATTCTTTTAAATATAATTTTGAACAAAATAATACTAAAGTATATAAATTAATAAGAGCGACTAAAAATATTATAAAAACAAGTATAAAAAGACAAGAATTAGTTTTGCTAACAAAAGAAATTTTAAAAAAACTAGATAATTATTACAAAGGGAAAAACGAGTCAATATCCTATTATATTGATAAAGCTTTTAATAAGTGGATTCTAGAGAATAAGGATCATGAAATATTTAGAACAAGAACGAGGTCAAATTTTGTAAAAAGTAAATTTCCATATTATACTTATTTAAATGTAAATGGAAATATCTATTTGCATACCCCAACAAAAAGATTGTTTGGGGATTATGATCCAAAACTCTTTTCTTTGGAAATATTGGAAGACAATACGACAATTATTAGAGAAGAAAATTTAAAAGTAAATTTTTTGTTGGGTGGAATTGAAATTGTTCAGTGTAATTATCTGTTAAAAAATCCTCTTAATAAAATTAGATGTAAGATTTTTTATAGCAATGAAGAAGTTTATGATAGCAAAGACTACTTATATAGAGATTTTCTTCTATTTGACGATAATAAAGAATTAAAAAATAATAAATCATATAATGGTTTAGTGTATTTTATATATAAAAATTCATGTGACAAAAGATTGACTAAATTAAAAGATTTCGATTTTTATAAAATTTCTTATAATTCTGTAGTAGAAAATGAAGAGTATTTATTGGATGAAAAACATCAAATATGTTTTTCTAATATAAGGAAACCTGGAATATACGGGGATATAATTCCTTCGCTAGAAATAATTGATCATAATAATATTATATATGTTTACTCAAAGATTCATTCAATTTGTATGGTAAGTGAAAACTTGAATAAATTTGCAAATAAAATTAAAATAAATAATAATTTTATAGATATGGACCAATGTGTTGAAATTTTAGAACAAACTAATTCACTTGCATATTTATTAGACGTTGAAAAATTAGACTTAAGTTCTAATATGTATATCTTTGAATTGGTTGATATAAAACAAAATAAAACAATTCAAAAGTATAAAGTTGTTTTAGATGGATCAATAGACATACAACAAACAATTGGATCTGAATATTCTATTAATTATTCGTATACTGGAACATATGACATTGTAGATAAAGCAAATAGAAATTATAAGGATTTTCCTTTATTAATAAATGATTTAGATAAGAAAAACCTTTACTTAAAAACAAATGAGGATTTGTATAAATGCAAGTTTAATTTAACTATTCCATATTATCAAATTGATAATGGAATAAAAAATATATGTAACATCAGAAGACTTTAATAGCCAATCTAGGTTATATTTTAATGTTGATAATTGTGACAAGGTATTATTGGGAGCAAATGAAAATATTTTTGAATTAAGTATTAAAACATTTGAAAAAAGAAATTATATTGAATTATCTGAACTTTTAAATTATAAAAACTGTAAAGTAATAGAATTATCCTTTATTGCTGATAATTTGGAAAAACAATATTTAAAGATTTACAATGATGCAGTTTTTAATTTTGATGAATCTTATTATTTGGTTAATTCTTCTAGCCAAGAAGTGGAGTTCAAGACAATTATAGATGGTAAAAAAACTTCCGATATTTTTTATCTTCAACTTGCTAATAGATTTGGAATTATAAGTGAAATTCAAATAGATGAAAATAATAATGTAAATATTTTTAATTTAGGAAATAAAATTCAAAAAATACATTATTGTATTTATAGGAATATAAAAGAATTTTCAGGATTTAAGGCTATTGACAAACAAGAAATTTTACATGAAGGAAATTTTGCATATTATCCGATAGATGATTTAATTAATAAGTATTTATTAATTGATAAAGTACAATTACAAAGCAGCGATGAAGAAAAAAATCTGCTAGAAGTAAAAGATTTAAGTTTAAAGCTAGTAAAACGATTTAATAAGTTCTATTGGCTTGGTTTTTTGTACAATAATAAACAAGGAAAAATTTTCCATTTTGATAAAATTGGAGCATTACTTATAAATCTCTCACAAGTTTACAAAGAAGAACAAAACTGGTGTTGTGATGCTATTATAAGTATATTTTATGAAGATAGTTTTGAAGAATCATCATGGGTGGATTATTTACAATATGATAAGAATAATAAATCTATTATAAATGGTTTTGATGGAAATGCTACATTTATTGAGAAATATAGAATAAATTTAACTTTAGGAGAAAGGCAGTATGCAAAGTTTAAATCCAATAGAAAAAGCTAAATATATAGAAAATGGCTTTAGAAAATATATTGTTTCTACATACGACTTAGAAAGTGATGTTTACCGTTCTCAAATGAAGTCAGAACTATCGAATACACAATTATTAAAAGGTCCATACATAAGTAAAAGTTTAGAGTTTGAAACAACAAAAAGCATTAATGAATTAATTATAGAAGGTCTTGTTCATAAAGATTTTAGATTGCTCGGAGATATGAATCTTAATAGAAAATTAAGATCTCATCAAGAGAAAGCATTACGAAGAATCCATGATGGACATAATTTGATTGTTACAACTGGTACAGGAAGTGGAAAAACCGAATCATTCTTATACCCTGTAATCAATGAAATATTACATGAAAAAGATATTGATGCTCCTGGAATAAGAGCTATTTTTCTCTTTCCTATGAATGCCCTAGTTAATGATCAATTTGATCGTGTAAGAAAAATTCTTAATAGTTACCCTAAAATTAAATATGGATATTTTACAGGAAATACTAAAGACAATATAAAAGATAAAGACGGATTGCGTGAATATATTCAAAAAACAACTGGAAATAATGTTGGTCAAAATGAATTACTAGATAGAGAGCAAATAAGAAAAAATCCACCTCATATTTTATTTACGAACTATTCAATGTTAGAATATATATTATTGAGACCAAAGGATAACTCTCTACTTTCTCAGCAAAATATATCAAAATGGAAATTTATTGTGCTAGATGAAGCACATACATATAAAGGCGCTCTTGGTATAGAGATAGGAATGTTATTGAGACGATTACAACAACGAATTGGTCATAATGTTCAGTTTATTTTAACAAGTGCAACTTTGGGCGAAAATAATGAAGATGGAATAAAGAAAATTCAAGAATTTGGTTATAAACTAACATCAAATAATTATAGTAAAGATGATATATTATTTTCTGATAGAATTGTTTTAGATCCTAGAAATATTAAATATAAAATTGATCCAAGTGAATATTTTGATTTATATACAAAATTTAACGAAATTAATTTAAATAATCTTATAAGTAAATATGCTAGCCTTTCAAATGAATCTGGTGTTGATGAAAAGCTTTATGATTTAATTTATTTTGATGAAAATCTATACAGATTAAATTCTATATTAAATACCTCTATGTCTCTATCAGATTTATTTTCTAAAATGCAACCTTATGGATTTAATAAAATAGATGAATTATCATCCTTTATTGATTTAATTTGTAAGTGCAAGAAAAATGGATTAAAAATAATGGATCTAAAGTATCATTCTTTTATTAGATCTGTTGCTGGAGCATTTATTACTTTGGGGTCAGGCCCAAAAATTTCTTTAAGCCAAAGAGAATATATTGATGGTAAAAAAGCATTTGAAATTGGTTCATGCTCTAAATGTAATTCCATGTATTTAATAGGTGTTGAAAAGAATGGAAAACTTTATCAAAATCACTCTGTAGATATATATGAAAATTATGATGAAGATGAAAATATTATTCTTGATTATTTCATTTTAGAAAGCGAGATACAAAATAAAGACATTGATTTATCTTTATTGCAGAAATATTATTTATGTCCTAAATGTGGACAATTAATTGACGAAAGGGTTGCAGACAAAGATCTTGTAAGTTGCGAACATAATGATATTGAAAAAGTCACAATTTATAAAGTCTTAAAAGGCGATAGCAAAGTAAAGAATAATTTAACATGTTGCCCTATTTGCAATGGAAAATCTAAAAAGGGTTTAATAAGAACCATTAGTATGGGAAAAGAATCAGCAACAGCCCTTATAACTCAAATATTTTTTGAAGCAATAGATAAAAAAGATGATAATGGTGAAGAACCTAAAAAAAATATTAATAAATTACTCTCGACTCAGAGTAACAAAAAACCACAACCTTATACAAAACAAATTCTTTCTTTTTCTGATTCAAGGCAACAGGCTAGCTTTGCAGTAAAATTTGCAGAAAATAATCATCATAGACTTCTCAGAAAAAGACTAATTTTCGAAATTTTAAAAAATAATCAAGATTTATCATTTGAAAATGCAGAAGCGAAATTAGATTCGATTATTGATAAATTAGATTTATTTGATACTAATTTAGGAATAAACTCAGTTTCATCTACAAAGCAAGCAAAAATAACATTATTAGGCGAAATATTAAATGTGGATGGTATTTATGGTGGTGAAGGTCTTGGACTGTTTTATTTTGATTATAATCCAGTTACAAAACTTGTTGAAGACTTAGCTAATGATGATGTATGTACATTTCTAAAAGATGCAGGAATAAATTCTAATTTTACAAAAGAACAATTTGAAAACTATTTACAATTTTTAATAAATTCTTTCAGAGTAATTCCTGCAATTTATTATGAAGGATTAACCAAAGATGATAGAGAAAATTATTTTGCTTACAGAATGTTTGATAACCATATTAAATTAATAAAATCAGACAAAATAATAGATTGTCAGAATAAAGATATTTCAAAGTCCGTACATGGACTTATATCAAAAGAAAAAAATTCAAATAGAATTGAAACTTATACTCAAAAAATATTTAATATAGATAAGGATAAAGCTGATGATTTAATAAGCAGAATATGGGAAATTTTTATTAATAACAATATTCTTAGAGAATATGATGCTAGAAATCAACTTTATTGTATAGATGCCGATAAGTTCAATTTGCATATATATACAAGATCTAAATGGTATTATTGTAAAAAATGTCGTAAAATAACAAGATTTAATAATAATTTTGTATGTCCTCATTGCTTTGAAGAAAATGTGATCGAAGAATGTGATCCAAATGAATATTATGAAAACAACTATTATAGGTACCAATATATAAATAAAAAAATTGAAAAACTTGTTTATAAAGAACATACCGCTCAATTATCCGCTGAAATAGGAAAAGAAAGACAAAATGAATTCAAAAACAAGGAAATAAATTATTTAAGCTGTTCTACTACTTTTGAAATGGGAATTGATATAGGCTCTCTAGAAAATGTGTTTTTGAGAAACGTGCCTCCTTCTCCAGCTAACTATATTCAAAGAGCTGGACGTGCTGGACGTGCACAAGATAGTTCAGCATTTGTTCTAACATATTGTAGCCCTACATCGCATGATTATACATTTTTTGAAAATCCACTAAGAATGGTTGAGGGTATTTGCAATACTCCAATTTTTACAATGGAAAATCATAAAATTATTTATAGACATCTATTAGCAATGGCTTTGTCAAAATTTTTTAAATTAAATATTCCAGCCTTTGATAGTGTAAAAGCATTTTACTTAGATGGTGGTTTTGATCATTTTATTTCATATTTAAAAAGTATGCCTCAAGACTTAATTTCAGAGACTAATATCGTCTTGAAAACAACTGAAGCAATAGAATTGATGGATGGAAAATGGATTGAGAATATTTTGAATAGTGATGAGTTAAATATAAACATATCAAAAGAAAAAATTGAATCTCTAATTCATGAATTTGAGACAAAAAAACAAGAAGCTATAGCAGAAAATAATGATTCAGCAATTGCATATTTTGCAAGACAAATAAATTTATTGGTTGATGATAAAGATTTAATTGGAAAACTTGCTGATGGAAACTTGATTCCAAAATATGGATTTCCTACTGATTTAGTTGAAATGAGAATTAAGGATCCAAATCTAAAAGTTGGCGATTATGATTTAACTAGAGATATGCAAATAGCACTTTCAGAATATGTTCCTGATTCTGAAATAATGGTAGACAAAAAAACAATATCATCAAGATACGTAAATAAACCAAAAGGATTATTACAAACATTTTATTATGAATGTTCTAAATGTCATAAAACAATTTTAAAATATTCTAAAAATAACAATTATGAATGTCCAGGATGTAAAGATATATTAAAAGAATCAGGTTCATTTTTAACACCAAAATTTGGTTTTACAGGCGAGATAAAGAAAAATACTGCTACAGAATTAAAACCTAAGAGATCATATTCTTCGCCAGTAAAGTATATTGGTAATGGATCATTAGATGGTGATGAAATAGAAATCAATCAATATCTAAAATTCTACACAGCTAAAAATGATGAATTATTAATTGTAAATGAAAGTCCGTTCTTTATTTGCGAAGAGTGTGGATTTTCAGTTATTGATAATGAACATGCTATGTTACCGTCAATTCAAAAAAGTCATGAAGGAATATATTCAAAATGTGCAAATACAAAGTTAACTCATCAAGGTTTTGGATTTTCTTACAAAACAGATGTTTTGAAAATGGTTATTTCAATGCCATTCAATGGTGGATATAATCAAGCACTTTCCACATTATATGCACTTTTGGAAGGTATAGCATTTGCCTTTGATATTGAAAGAAATGATATTGATGGAATTTATATAAATGAAGACAACAAGCATGTATTTGTTCTTTTCGATACCGTTCCTGGTGGAGCGGGACATGTGAAAAGATTGATAAATAAAGAAGAAATGCTAAAAGCTTTCAACTATGCTTATGAAAAGGTTTCTCAAGAATGTTGTGATGTTGCTTGTTATAATTGTCTTAAAAATTATAAAAATCAAAAATATCATGAATTTTTAAGAAGACCTTTAGCGAAAGAATTCTTAGAAAAATTAATAAAATCTTTTAATTAAAAAACGATCATTGCCTCTCTTTTTGAGATAAAAGAAAAATCGAAAATTAATCGGTAGAACAAACTACCGATTTTTTTTGTGAAAAAATTTAAAAAAATTTTTTGAAATCCGATTTTTTGGATTTATGTTTTGCTAATATATGCTTAGCGAAACAGATGGTTTCGTTTTTGAAAACTCTTATAAAGGCTGAGTCTTAAATTAAATTTGAGATTAACAGGCAAAGAGTGTATGGGCTAAACAAATTAAGGAGGTGAAGGCAAAAATCGGCAGTTTGTGACGAGTAAAAACAGAGGCGAACAAAATATAAATAAAGGAGATGTCTACGAGAGGTAAAGCAAATTAACCCCAAATGAAAAGTGCTAGGTTTATCTTGAAAAGCGAGATTTTAGGATAAATATTAGCAAAAATTACTTGAAGCAGGATAAGAGGTGACTCAAAATGCAAAAATACGGATGTAAATGCCGAAATTTTCGGCAGTGTTTTGACGCACCGCTATTACGAAGTGATGCATTTTGACGCACCTTGAGCTTCGTGGCAACTGGGAAACCCAGTTCCGTCGTCAAAGCACGACTAGTTAAATTTAGAAATTTTAAATTCATAAAATTTCTTCATATTTTAGTCGGCTTTTCCTCTCCCCAAAAATTCTTGCGGGGCAAGTATTTTCGGGGGACCCCATTATCTAGTTGAGTTCAAAAAATATCTTATTGCCCCTCTAATGCGATAAGATAGAAGTTTATTCTTCTATGCTAAAAGATTGAGATGAAAACATTTTAGGAGAATAATAATGAACGAAACAAATCAAATTTTAAATATTATGTTTAAAGATTATCCTGACATTGTTGGAGTTAAAGACCTTCAACAAATGCTAGATATTAAACGAACTAAGGCTTATGAATTACTTAGAAGTGGAATTATAAAATCAATTAAAATCGGCAAAGATTACAAAATATCCAAATTTAATATAATAGCCTTTGTGCTTAACGAGGAACAAGTATGACAGGCCACTTAAAAGTTAGAAATGGAGTTTATTATGCTGTTATAAATTTCAAGGATAGAAACGGAAATTACAAACAAAAGTGGATTTCAACAGGTCTCAAAGAACGAGGCAATAAAAAACAAGCCAAAGCATTTTTAGAAGAAACATTAAAAAATTTTAAAGATGGTAAGTTTATTGAACAGCCAACAACTCCATAAAATAATATTTCATTTATGGACTTTATAAAAAAGTATATTGAAGATAAAAAGACAATTTTATCTCCAAGCACATATGCAGGATATTTGCATATATACAAAACCTTACACAAGTTTTATGGGGATAATCTTAAACTCAAAGATGTAACTTATTCGCACATACTTGATTTTTATAACTATATGAAAAACGAAAAACATGTTAAGAACAACTCAATAAAAAGATACAAAGAAGTTTTATCTCCAGCGTTGAGCCTTGCATATCGTGATGACCTCATACCAAAAAATCCATTTGAATTTATCCCAAAACTAAAACGAGAAAAATCAAAACAAGAATATTATAACAAGAATGAACTAGAAAAACTTTTTGAAATAACAGACAAAACTCCAATAGGGCTAATTGTTAGAGTGGCGGCTTTCTATGGTTTTAGGCGAAGTGAAATTTCAGGGCTTAGGTGGAAATCAATTGATTTTGAAAACAAGACAATCACGATTGAAAATAAAGTTTTAAATATTAAAAAAGAAATTATTTGCTCAGAAGTTTTGAAAACTCTTTCAAGCAATCGCACATTGCCCCTTTTACCAGAAATAGAGGAGCTGCTATTAAAAAGAAAAAGTGAAATTGAGAAAAATAGAGTTTTATATGGAGCATGCTACAATCACAAGTTTGACGATTATGTTTTTGTTAATGATGTAGGCGATTTATATTTACCTGACTTTATAACACATTATTTTGGCGATTTGCTCAAAAAGCATAATTTAAAACATATTCGTTTTCACGATTTAAGACACAGCTGTGCTAGTCTGCTTGTGGCAAATGGTGTTCCTATGAAAAATATTCAAGAATGGTTAGGGCACTCTTCTTATAACTTAACAGCAGACACATATTCACATTTAGATTTTGAAAGCAAAAAGCAATCTGCAAATGTTATAAGCAAGGCACTATCAAACGAAAAGACCGACTCAGAACTTGATGATGAAATTGAAAAATTAGAACAATTGCTTAAAGAAAAACAAGAACAGAGGCGAAAAAAGTTAATGGATGCTGAAATGTAAAAATAATTGACATTATAAATTTTATTTGATATATTAAGCCTAACCAAGAGATTGGTTGCAAAATACAAGTATTATAGTATTAGAAGGCCGTGTAACAAACATCTTGAAACTTTATTACGAGAATAA
This sequence comes from uncultured Clostridia bacterium, assembly GCA_948434855.1. Lineage (GTDB taxonomy): Bacteria > Bacillota > Clostridia > Christensenellales > UBA1242 > RGIG1681. The sequence goes on from CAOJFR010000011.1 coordinate 12,583, forward strand.
AGGTAAAATAGGTCGGGGTTACACATCGTATTATAAGAAAAGGTATTTTGTTGTAACTTTATGAATCTTATATCACCAAAAAATTCTCGTTGAGTGATAAACAGAGTCGGTAGCGACCTCTAGGTAGGTCCCACTTTGTTTCATAACTTTACACCATACAAAAATAATAACAGCAATGTTATATATTTTACTATGTGTGTAAAGTTGATTAAATTAGACCAATAATCCCTTTACACGCAAGGTGTATGGGGATTTTTATTTTTGGTCTAATAGGAGGTGAAAGAAATGAAAGAGAAAGTATCTGGATTCACTCATACAAAAAAACAACTTGATTCTTACTCAAATCAAATGAATCCTAATAACAATGCAAATAAGGCTGCAAGGGATAATAGAGCTAATCAAATGAATCCTAATAATTTTAGATACTATGCATCTAGAATTAAAAATCGCTAAAAATCATAATACGATATTTGCAGATAAAATATGGAATTTGGTAGATTTTTTATACAAATTCGTAGCAAATTCGTAGCAGTAGGGCTTTTTAGCCCTACTTTTTATTGTTAAAATAATTTACAAAAAAATATAAACCCCGAAAATTTCGGGGTTTATGGATGGTTGCGGGGGCAGGACTCGAACCTGCGACCTTTGGGTTATGAGCCCAACGAGCTGCCAACTGCTCTACCCCGCGATATTTAATTATGCCACAAAAAGAACACTATTCTTCTCACAACATAATTATATTACACCTCAAACTTAAATATGTCAAGCCCTGCCCATATTTTTTTGAATTTTTTTGATTTTTTTATAATTTTATTAAATCTCATCATTAAAATTTACTTTTTCATATTTTGGTATAATTTCCTTGGGTGAGCCTTCATCAATTATTTTACCTTTCTCAATAACAACAATTCTATCCATTTTTTTGAGCGAAGAAAGCCTATGTGCTATACATATTAATGTTTGATTTTTAAAGCTTTTAATTATATTTTCTTGAACTTTAAACTCTGTATTATTATCAAGACTACTGGTTGCTTCGTCAAAAATGATAATCTTTGAATTTCTTAAAAAAATTCTGGCTAGTGCAATTCTTTGCCTTTGACCTCCTGAAAGTTTTATTCCCCTCTCTCCAACAATTGTGTTATAGCCATCTTCTAGCGACATTATAAAGTCATGAATTTCAGCCCTTTTACAAGAATTAATTACATCATTTTCAGTTGCTTGTGGTCTTGCAAGCTTAACATTTTCTAGAATAGTTGAATGCAACAGCAAGGTTTCTTGAGGGACATATGAAATTGATTCATACAATGAATCTGAACTAAACTCACTTATATTTTGTGAGTCCACTAAAATTTTGCCTTTTTCTGGCTCATAAAACTTAAAGAGTAAATTTGTGAATGTTGTTTTTCCACTTCCACTAACACCAATAATTCCAACTTTTTCACCACTCTGCAATTTTATGCTAAAGTCTTTGAAAACATAATCTTTTTTATATTTAAAGCTTACATTTTTAAACTCAACACTTCCGGAACTTATGTTTATATTAGGTAAATGGCTATCTTTATCTTCATTTTTAGAACTAATTATCTCATGTGCATTTTTAAGTTTTATAAGCAAAGTGTTTAGTTCAATAACCGACCATGAAAAACTTGTGGTTGCATTTTTTAGGGCAATCATTGAGGTTATAAAAATTACGAATGAGCCAATTGATATATTATTTTTTTTAAGCAACGAAATAGAAAAAACAATTAAACCTGCAAAAACAGAAACATAAATTATATTTATGATTGCTCCAAATGTAAACTCATTTTTATGTGCATGAACCACATTGCTATTTGCCTGTTTCTTTTTTCTTTTTAAATTTTCTGAAAAGATTTTTATTGAATTGTATACCTTGAGCGAAGTTATGTTTAACAGTGCATCATTTAGCATTCCGTTATATTCAAATTCAAGGCTTTGTGCATCTCTGATTAACGGATTATATTTTTTTGAAAAAAACCAAATTCTTATGACTATTATGCTAACAAAAAGCACAAATGCTGAAGCAAAGATAATTAAATTTATGCCCGCAAGCAATATTAGATTGCTTATCATGGTTGCAATTAAAACTAAAAAATGAGTAGACAAATTTTTATTTAAATTAAAAACTCCATTTGTTATATCATTAACCGCTGAGCATATTTTTCCACTATGGTTATCTGCAAAAAATGAATAGCCATTTTTAGTTGCAAGCATAAAAGATTTTTCTGAAACATATGGAGTTTGTTTGCGAAAGATTTTTATGCACCTCGTTATATTTTGAACATAAGTGAAAATGATTCCAAGAACTTCAAACCCAAGCATTAGTCCAATGTTTAAATATAATTTTGAATAGGAACCATCTATTCCAAAATCTATAATATTCTTCAAAAAATATTGCTTAAAAAGTCCGCTTAGGCCATACAAAACTGATGCGGTGAGCATTATGACTGTTAATGCTCGCACAGGGGCATATAAACTTAACAAAAACTTTTTAAACAACTTATCTTTTTGCATTTTTCTTCCTTTAAAATCAAATAATTATTCAAAAAAAATATGCCACAAAATGGCATATTATATTCACTATTTAAAAATATAAAGAGTTTCGCCATCTTTAATCATTCCAAGATGGTTCCTTGCTTGCTCTTCAAGATATGCCTCATCACTTCTATTTGCTATAGAATTTTTGAGGTTTTCTTCTTTTTTCTCAAGACTCGCAATAAATTCGTTATAGTTTGCATTGGCTTTTCTTGCTCTGCTGTATGACACAATTGAAAAAATTGACACAACTAAAAGCACTGCAAAAGCAAACATGCACGATACAATTATATATTGAAGTTTTTTAAACTGACTGTTTTGCTCCATTTTTCTTTTTCCTTGAAAATCTTTTTGTAAACACATTATATAATAATAAAAATAGATTTGTAAAGAAAAAATTGATACTTATTTCAACTAAAACTATGCCTAAAAACATTCCGAGAAGCCCAAACCAGCAAAATGCGTAGTTATAAAACTGCACGCATAGATATGCAAATATTCCACCAAAAGCAAGCCAATAACAAAAACTTGCAAGGTTATAAACAATAATATTATTTTTAGTAAGCCTATTTATTAGCTTAAAAGGCAATCTAACAAGACCAAAATATAAACCAATTAACAAAAATTTTAAGAAAATAAAAATTAATTCATTTTTAAAAAACATTACTTAAATACCTTGCTAAGCAGTGATTTTTTTGTGTATTTATTTTCATAGCGAAGTCCTGTTACTGTGCCCTGTGCAATAAGCTCTTCTTCTTCAGGAACAAGTTTTAATATTGTTAAACCAGTGCCTGAAACAAACATATAACTATCTTTAAGCTTAACAATAATTTCCTTATCTGTGCTACTTAAAACTTCAGTTGCACCAGCAACAGTTATTTTTTCTCTGTTATAAATATTTACTGAATGAATTTTTGACGATGTTTTTTCTGCACCATTTGCTATGTTTTGTTCCATAAAAAATCCCCCTGCTAAATTATATTGCAAGGGGGTTTTATTTATGAATTAAAATTTTTAAACAATGCGATTAATCAAAGTTTAATCCACTATCCTCGTTCAAAAATTGCTTAAGCATGGTGTTTCTGACTGCTGAGCTTTTGTTCATAACCATATAATATACATTTGTCTGTTTGCCAATTATAACAACAGCTTTTTTTGCTCTTGTGACAGCAGTGTAGAGAAGATTTTTATTCATAAGAAGCGGACTGCCCCCCATAACTGGAATTATGACCACAGGAAATTCGCTTCCTTGACTTTTATGAATTGTAATTGCATAGCTTAAAACAATCTCATCAAGCTCGGCATAAGAATAGCACGCACGCCTGCCGTCATCAAACAAAACATAAAGTTCATTTATATCTTTTTTTATGGCTTCAATATAACCCATGTCGCCATTAAACACGCCCACGCCAAAACTAGCATAGCCATGGCTATTTATCTTTTCCCACTCTCTATCATAGTTGTTGGTTATTTGCATAACCTTGTCGCCCTCACGGAAAATTCGCTTTTGAAGCACGATTTCATTTTTATAATCTCTTGCTGGGTTTAACTCTTGTTGAATAAGAGTGTTAAGGTTATCTACGCCAGCAATTCCTGCCTTCATTGGTGCAATAACCTCAATGTCTGCACTTGTTATATCTTTAAAGTAATTTGGCATACGCTCTGAAACTAACGATACAATTTCTGATGCCACTGCCTGAGGATCTGAGGTTGCACTATAGAAAAAGTCTGACGATTTTGCCTTAAGGTCTGGCATTTCTGAGTTGTTTATTTTGTGTGCGTTAACAACAATCATGCTGTCTTCACTTTGCCTGAAAATTTGAGTTAGCTCAACAACCCTAAACTTTTCTGAACTAATAATATCTGCTAGCACATTTCCTGCACCAACACTTGGAAGCTGGTCTTTGTCGCCAACAAGAATTAGTCTTGTTCCAAAATTTAGTGCCTTAAGCAAACTGCTCATAAGCTGAACATCTAGCATTGACACTTCATCAACAATAACGGCATCAGCTTCTAGCGGATTGTTTTCATTCTTTAAAAAACCTCTGCCTTCTCTGCCAAAGTTTGCTTCTAACGCCCTATGAATTGTGCTTGCCTGCTCTCCTGTTTGCTCTTCTAGCCTTTTAGCAGCCCTGCCCGTTGGAGCCATAAGCATAACTTTTAGCTTTGCATTTTTAAATATTTTTAATATGCCTTTTATGATTGTTGTTTTTCCTGTTCCTGGCCCACCAGTGATAACCACAACACCTTCACTAACACCAGCAAGTATTGCTTTTTTTTGATTTTCATGAAGCATTATTTTATTTAAAACTTCATACTGCTCAACCTCTTTTTCAGAACCAAGCTTGGCTGTAACTGAGCTTTCTGATAAGCTTGCAAGTTTTCTCGCAATAAATTTTTCCATTGAATAATATTTGCTTATTGCAAGAGTTTCTGAGTCATTATGAATAACTTTTTTTACTATACCAGAAATTTCAAGGTCGGTTATGGCACTTTCAATTAAACTTAAATCTTCCTCAGATAGTTCTAAAATTGCAAGGGCTTCTGATTTTATGCTTTCAAGCTCTGCTAGCGTTGAGCCTTGTTTTTCTGCAATTTCATTAATAACATAAATTATACCTGCCTTAATTCTTACTTCACTATCACGGCTTATGCCTAGTTTCATGGCAATTTTGTCGGCAGTTTTAAAGCCAATCCCATCAATATCTTGCACCAAAATATATGGGTTTTGCATTAAAACTTCTTCAGATCTTTGCTTATATTTTTCATAAATTTTTAGAGCCGCACCAATTGAAATATCATATTTTTGCATAAACATAATTGACTCTTGCATTTTTCTGATATCTTTATATGAAGCGTGAATTTCCATTGCCTTATTTATGCTTATTCCACGAACTTTAGATAGCCATTCTGGATGTTCTTCAATAACAGTTAATGTATCTTTTCCAAACATCTTAACTATGTTTTTGCTAGTGACCTCTCCAACCCCACGAATTAAGCCTGAAGAAAGATATTTTTCTATTGTTTGAATATCGGTTGGCTTATTAATTTTTATGTTTTCAGCAACAAACTGCTCGCCATACACTTTATTAATTTTAAACTCTCCCTCAAGCTCCAAACTTTCACCTATTCCCAAAATTGGAAACTTTCCTGTGGCAATAATTTTTTGCAATCCACAAACAAGCTCCACAACTGTGTAGCCGTTTTCGCTATTCCTATAAATTATATTTTCTATATTGCCTGAGAGTTTCATATTTATAGTTTAAAACAATTAGCAATCAATGTCAATTTAACAAACATAACGAAATTTTGGTTTATATAAATATTTTTCAATATTATGAAAATAATAAGAGTATGAAAAAAATTTTTAGTATTTTAACTTTTAGTTTAAGTTTTGTTGTTTTGGCAGTTTTGTTTATGATTCCTTCAGGCAAAGCAAAAGAACAAGCAAGTGCTTCATCTGAACCCAAAATGAGCATTGTTATTGATGACTTTGGAAGCTTTGACCAAAGCGGTGTTGAAACACTTTTAAAAGCCAAAGTTCCACTAACCTGTGCCATTATTCCTAATGTTGACAACTCTGAAAGCAATTTTGAAACCGTAAAAAAACTTGGGCATGAAGTTATTTTGCACATGCCAATGCAAGCACATGTTAACCTGCCAGAAGACTGGTATGGCCCAGTTTATATTGCAAACCATGACTCCCCAGAAAAAGCTCATGAAAAACTTGAAAAATGTATTAAGCAATTTCCAGGCGTGAAGGGCTTTAACATTCATATTGGCTCTGGCGTTAGCAGAAACAAAACTCTTATGACCGCAATTTATAATTTTGCCAAAGAACATAAACTTTATTTTTTGGACAGCAGAACTATTGAAACTCATGCAACAGAAGATGCTTGCAAAGAAACAAATTCAATATATCTTGGCAGAGATGTTTTTTTGGAAGCAGACAAAAACAGAAGCTATGCTGGAGTATGCTTTAGGCTTAAAGAAGCCGCAACAATTGCCAAAGAAAAAGGCTATGCAATTGCAATTGGACATGTTGGTGCTGAAGGTGGCGAAAACACAGCAAAGGCAATTTTAGATACCATTCCTGAAATTGAAAAAATGGGTGTTAAAATTGTTCCACTTTCTGAAATTTATGAAAACTTAAAACTTAAATAAAACTAACCTGCAAAAGTTTTGCAGGTTTTTATTTTGTTATTTTTTTGCTTAAAAATGTTTCACAAAACATTTAATCTTTGCTAAACTATTTTTAGGAGAAAATTATGAAAGGAATTATTATTTCAATTGAAGGCACAGATGGCTCTGGAAAACACACACAGCAACAACTTTTGTCTAAAGATTTAAAAGAAATGGGTTACTCTGTCTTTGACCAGAGTTTTCCTAACTATGAAAGTGAATCTGCAGCGCCAGTTAAAATGTATTTGGGCGGAGAATTTGGTTCTGATCCAAATTGCTTAGATGCTTATCAAGCATCATCGCTCTATGCAATAGACAGACTTTGCACATATAAAAAACAAATTGAACCACACTATGAAAATGGCGAAATTATTTTGTTTGACCGCTATGTTCAATCAAACCTTATTCATCAAACTTCAAAAATTAGCGACATGACTGAGAGAGAAAATTATAAAAAATTTATTTATGATTTTGAGCACAATAAGCTTAAGCTCCCTGTTCCTAACCTTGTATTTTTTATTGAAATGCCTGTTGAAAAAAGCCTAGAACTTGCAAGAGCAAGAACTGAATATAAAAATGGTGAGGAAAAAGATATTTTGGAAGAAGACTCAACTTATATGACAAATGCATATAATAATGGGCTTTCTCTTGCAAAAGAATTTGGTTGGACAATAATTCATTGCACTGATGAATATAACAACATAAAATCTATTGAAGATATTCATGCAGAAATAATGAAAGAAGTTAAAAACTTTTTAAACAATAATAATTAAATTTAAAATAAAAACACTCAGTTAAATTTCTGAGTGTTTTTTATTAATAATTTTCAGCAACAATTTCAAAATATGCCTTTGGATGAGCGCATACTGGGCAAATTTCTGGAGCCTTCTCTCCAATATGAATATGTCCACAATTTCTGCATTTCCAAATTTCAATTCCTGTGTCTTTTGTGAAAACCTTGTTTGTTTCAACATTTTCTAAAAGCTTAAGATATCTTTCTTCATGCTTCTTTTCAATTTCTGCAACGCCTCTGAATTTTTCTGCAATTTCTGTAAAGCCTTCTGCATCTGCCTCTTCAGCAAATGTTTTATACATATCTGTCCATTCACCATTTTCGCCTTCTGCAGCAGATTTTAAATTTTCGGCTGTTGATGAAACTTCGCCACCATTTAAATATTTAAACCACATTTTTGCATGCTCTTTTTCATTGTCTGCGGTTTCTAAAAATATTGCAGCAATTTGCTCATAGCCCTCTTTTTTTGCCTTGCTTGCAAAATAAGTATACTTATTTCTTGCCTGAGATTCGCCTGCAAAAGCTGTCATTAAATTTTGTTCGGTTTTTGTTCCCTTAAGTTCTTTCATAACTTTCTCCTTTAAACTTTTATTTCTTTTAATTTTCCTTTCTTTACCAAAAATGCTTTTTCTGAAAGCTGAAACATTGGTTTGTCGCTCATTGAATCGCTATAAAAAGCGTCTAGTATTATTGTTGGATAAAGTTTTTTGAATGCTGTTCTCTTTGCCTCACCATAACAGTTTTCACCAAAAATTTTGCCTGTTTTTATGTTATAGTCTGTTGCAATAAAGTTTTTTATATTAAGCATATCAAGAGCTGGTTTTATAATGAATAATGGCGAAGCCGAAATTATTATGTCATCATCCTTCTTTTGCTTTGTATACCAATCTTGAATTTTGTTTGCGTTAGATTTCCAAAACTTATTCACAATTTTTTCAATGTTTTTATGCCAAGGAACAAAGAAAAACATCATTTCTTTAAAGTTTTTCTTTTTAATAATTTTTAAACCATAAAAGGCATAAATTAACAAAAACCATGGCGTAAATATCAATAAATATGGCCTTGAAAAAAGCATATAGAAAAAGAAATCTACAGAACTATCATTCGTGTAAATAGTTTTGTCAAAATCATAACCTGTCATATTTCTTCCTCCAACTATTTTTTATTATATTATGTTTATACTATTAAGTCAAACGAGATATGACTTATTTTTTGTCTATTATTTTAATTTTAACTTTATTTTTAATTATAAAGTATACTGCAATAAAGACAAGCCCTAAAAAGTTAAGTGCAAAAACAAATATGTTGAATGTGATAAATGAAAATGAAAGGTTGGCTGAGTTTTGTTGAATTATAAGTAGCTGTGCAATGTCAAAAGAAACTAAGGCGACATCAAACAAAATTAAGGCTATAATAGCAATGACTAGGCTTAAAAACAATTTATCTCGTTTTAGTTTACAAAATAACTTAATCATTTAAAATGTCTCCTTTATAATTATTTTTAAGTTCTTCAAGCGAACTATAACTTTTTAAACCATTTAGATTTGTTATGGCCTCTGGATGGCTTTGGTCACTTTCAGAATATTGAACAATATGATAAAATTGGCTAGCACCATTTGAAACATAAAAATCATTAACTAACAAATATGACAAATTCATTCCATCGCCAGTTGTGCAAGTCCCAACAACCAAGCCAAAATAAATTTCTGAGCCACTGCTATCTGAAGAAAGAGTTGCAGCTGAATAGCAATTTGCTACTTTAGTTAAAGAGTTATTAAACACTCCTTGATAATGTGCTCCAACAAGTCCGCCAACCTCTGCCCTGCCTCCAGAATTTATTTTTAAATCCCCTTCATAACCAGAACTTAATATATTTGTATTAGAAATTCCGCAAAGGCCGCCAACAAACATTTCTCTTTCATCATCATTTTCTGCAGTAATTGTGCAAACCGCTTTACATAAATTTATTGTTCCCATGCTTTTATCAGAAATTGCATTCATTGCAACAATGCCTCCAGCATAAATTGTTGCGGTTTTTGACTTTGCAAAAATATCACCATAATTTCTTGAGCCTTCTATTTTGTTTATGCTGTTGCAAGCAATCCCTGCCACATAAACAGCAAATCCATTTTTATTTTCTTCTGAAGTCGACTCTTCATTTAAAGATTCGCTTGAAACATTACCATAATTTTTTGAATTTAAAATTTCACCATTATTATTAAGTGCTATGCCCGCTGAATTTGGATGCCAAAGTTTTGACGATGTTTGAGAAATGGTTAACCTATTTGTGCAACTTATTATTTTGCCATTGTTTTCTGCAACAATTCCTGCAACATCAACAGTGTCTGTTTTAAGCTCACCTTTGGTAGTTTCTGAATAAGAAATAGTTCCATTATTCTTTCCAGCAAACACCGACAAAAACGCATTTTTTTCTGAGTCATTGGTTGCTGACACCGAAACAGAAGATAATGAGTTTTTTATTTCTCCATTATTTTCAATGACAAAAATTGAAAGATAAGTGTCATCAGAGCATTCAAATTTTGCATTTATTTCTCCATTAATTTCACAACCAGAAATTTTGCCTGAAAAGTTTTTTGCAATTATGGCAAAATTATTTTTTAACAAAATATCATTAAGATTTACCTCAAAAATTAAATCATTAATTTCGCCAGTTAAATTATCAAAAAGCGATGTTTTTTGATTTTGGCTAAGTGTAACAGTATGTCCATTTCCATCAATTTTTCCAGAAAATTTATCTGAATAAACCTCTTCACTTAAAACAATATCTTCTGTTATTTTATAATTTCTTTTTCCACTTTTTATTGCCGAAACAAATTCTGCAGAAGACGAAATTTTTATAGGTGAACTATTAGTTCCAAGACCAGAAATTTTCTTTGCAGCCATTAATGAAAAAATAGGAAATGCTAACATTAAGCACATAACTAAACAAGCTATCGTTATGAATAGTTTTTGAAAAAAACTATGCTTATTTTGTTTGGACACAAACTTATTTACTGCAATTTTGGTATGATTTTCACCTAAATTTGCATAAATTTTGCCCAAAACCTCGTTAATTTCTGCATTTTTATAAATTATATCATAATGCCTATTTATTGTGTCATTATCACCAGTTAGAGCTAAAATATAAATTGGATATACAAAGCTTTGATTTTCTGCAACAAAAAATCTGATTGATTTTTTTGCTAACTTTTTAAATTTTAAATAAATTTCTCCGTATTCTTGCACAACAATATATTTTGATATTGGAAGAAGTTTTTTCTCATATTTATCTAAAATTTTATAACTTTTAAACATATAACAAAGTGATAAAATTGGAAACCTTCCAAAAGAATAACTAAAACAATTTTCTTGCACCATAAATGCAGTGAAGGTTTTTTCATCATCACTTTTTATTGCATTATATATCCTTTTTAGCATATATTCTTCCATCATTATTTCTTCTTATGCTTAACTTTTCTGCTGTCTGCCCACTTATCTAAAATGTCAAAAACATATTCTTCATTAACATCGTTTTTTTCAATAATTTTTCTAAGCAATTCGCTTGATGCAAGATAGTTTTGTGAAAGCTCAGCAACATTTTTCTTTTCATCCTCAAGATATTTAACAATGTTTTCACTGCCATCTTTAATTGATTGCACCATTTTTGCACTTTCAACAACGCTTTCAGCTATGTCTTTATTTATAAAGTCACTTGTGGCTTCAATGTTTGCATTATAAACTTCTAGGCTTCTTTGAAGCTCTTTTAAATTATAATTTTTTTTCTTCTCTTCAATAAGCTCTTCAAGTTTTCCAATCTGTTCCTCGGCTTGTCTTTCAATTTCATTCATTCCTGAAAGTCTGTCGTTGATGCCCTCAAAAGTTAAAACAAGTTTGTTTAAACCTTCAGTGTATTTGTTTGTGCTTGACAAAAATTCATCTACCCTGTTAGCCATCTCTTCAGATTTTTTTGCTTGAGAAGAAAGAGTTTTATAGATTTCACTCAGCTTGTCCTTAGCGTCATCAGAAAAAGATGTTCTGAGTTTATCAACAGAATCTTTTAGCGCATCATAAGTTGTTAAAAACTCATGCAACTCACCCTGTATTGGAACTATCATTTCTCTATATCCAACAAACGCCTCAATGAGCGATTCAACTTCTTTTGTTTCCATATTTTTTCTCCTTAAATTTACTTAGCCTAAACTTGTCATCAGCTGATAAAAGTTTAAGCTGTTCAAGTTCTTGCTTTAGTGTGTCAACAATAAGAGACTTGGCATCTTCATTATCTGCAAAATCATTCCAAAACTTAACAATTTCTCCATCAAGATTTGATTGATTATTACTTTCTAAATTATCTAAAAACTCAATTAACTTTGTATCACCAGAAATGGCAAATTGCTGTTTTGCCTCTGCAGTTAATCCCGCTTTCCAAAGCTTTATACCTGCCTCTTTATTTTTTCCTCTAAACACAAAATTTTTGTAAGCCTCTATTTTTTCCAGTTGCTGAATTTCTTCATAACCACCAAGTTTTATTGCATAAAACTTAGCGTTATCAAATTGTCCAAGCCTGATAAACTCATTTATTCTTTCATAAATTTCATCTTCATCAATCTCTTGTCTAGAAACAACTTCTGCAAACCTATTAAAGGCTTCTTTGCTATTTAAAGTTTCAAAATTTTTGTTGAAAAACTCATTAAAAAGTGGGATTTCTTTTTGTTCAACAACAAACAAATTGTGTTTTGCACGAGAAAGACCTACGTAAAATAAATTAAAATAATATCTATAAACTGAATTTTCATCAGCGGTTTTATGACTTATTTCTGTTTCATTTAATGCTCTCCACTTATCTTCATTTGAAGATAAAACATTTACAAGCACAACAGTTTCTCTTTCTAACCCTTTAATTTCAGATATTGTTAAAATTTCTTGTTTTTTGCAAAGCTGTCTTAACTTTCGTTTTTGAACATCGTCTGCCACCAAAAACGTATAATCTTCAAATTTATCTTTGGCGAGACTGTTTAAAAAATCTTCGCCCATACAATAAACTGCATTTGTTTTTTCACTGTTATCAACACTTGTTGCTGAAATTACAAAACTATGGGTTCCAAACTCACGTATATTTATTTTTGAAAGTGCATCTAAAATTTCAACAATCTTTTTATTGTTACGATAATTGCACTCAAGCTCAATTACATTTGTAACATCTTCTTTATATAAAAGCTTCTTTAAAAATGCAAAACTAAAATAAGATGGATTAATCATTTGAAGTGCATCACCAACAGCAAACATTTTTAATGTAAGTTTATTAAAGAGCCACAAATTTATCTCTGTAAAATCTTGAACTTCATCTGCCACAACAAGTGAATATTTATTAAGTTTTTGACTATTTAATAGAATTTCTCTTGAAATTTTATTGTTATCTACATAACCATTTTCTCTCTGAAATTTTTCATAAGCCATTGCAAGGTCATAAATAATTTCACACTCATATTTTTCAAAACTATTTTTTCGTTTTAAAATATAATCATTTAAGCTTAAGACTTTTAAATCTTCACCACAATATCCGCCAAAAATCATACCATATATTTCTTTATAAATAACTGCTGGAGATATGTTTTTTATTCTAACGAGCCTGCTTTTTAATTGGTGATTATTTAAATTTTGTAGAAATTCATTTATAAAAACTGATTCATTAGCTTCATTAATTTCATCTGAAAAATAATCTTTATAAAGATCACTTAAAAGTTTATACTCAATGTTATTCTCTATAAATTCAGAGATCTGTATTAACTTTTTTAAGATATTTTGTTCAGTATCCGCAACAATATAAATTCCAAGCCTATTCTCTATTGCCTTTTTATGATTTTTGTCTAAAAAGACAATTCTTCCCTGTTTGTAATCTTCAATAAGCCTTTTAACCGCAGACTTATAAAGGTCGAGTTTTGTTTTTGTGTCAATAAGCAAGCCCCTTGAAAAAGTTGTATATAAAACCTTGCCTGAATAATTTCTGCACGCTGTCCAAATTAGCTTGCTATAACAAATGTTGGTCTTTCCACTTCCAGCAACACCCTGAATTAAAACATTTTGATTTTCAATTTCAACAAGCTTTGCCTGCTCTTGACTAAGAAGTGGAAAGTTGACATATTCAGAACCAGAAATTAAATATATTTTTTTAAAGTCATCTTCATTAATATCTTTTTCTTCTAGGCTAACCACAATAGAAAATAATCTTGAAGCTTTTAAATAAAAATTTATCCTTTTGTCATTTTGTTTTAGTCCACTAAGTTTTTCTGCACGAACAAAAATAATGTCATCTTTTTCCACCAAATAATTATTTTTTACTGCACTTCCAACAACCGCATAAAAACAAAACTGACCATCTATGGTTTGAATTTTTAAAAGTTTGTTTGAAAGCTCGGTTTTAAAATTTTGCTTAATATCAGAAAACTTGCTAAGCAGAGTTTCTGCAATTTTTAAAATAAAGCCATTGACTCCCGCTAACTTTTTTGTTTGGAAAAAGAATCTTTCTGTTTTGTAAATTTTTGATTCACTAGAAAGAAATGTTTTTGCAGTATTTACTTCATAGTTTAAAAACTCTTTAACCATTAATCCTCAATTTCACTTAAAAGCAAGCTTATTTCTCCACACAAAATTTCTTTTAAATTATATGTATTTTTAGTTTTGCAAGCCGTAACAAAATTTTTATCATAATCAAAAATTAAGTTGGCTGTGTCAGAAAAAACTGCAGTTTTAAGATTTTTTCTCTGCAATTCAATGTTTTTTGCTTGGTTTTGCAGATTTTTTTGCGTAATTTTATTTTTTAGATTTTCAATCGCTTTTATTTTATTTGCTGTTTGAGAGCGTTCATCTTCACACTCTGCCGTGATTCCAGTTGGAATATGCTTAACACGAACTGCACTTTCAGTTTTATTTATGTGCTGACCTCCAGCACCGCCAGACTTTAATGTTTGAACCAAAATATCTGACTCATTGAACTCAATGTTATCATTATTAACACTTAGAACGACAAGGCAAATTATAAAAGCATTTCCCTTGTTAATAATACGAATATTTCCTGAAAGATTTTTTAATTTATCATATGCCCCCATGCCAGAGAGCTTTATATTTATCCTTTCACTTGAAAGGATTTCTGTTTCAAATGAAATATTATTTTTTTCAGCAAATGCCTTGATGCTTAAAACCACATCCTGCAATTTTTCACACTCATTTTTTGATGAAATTTCAATAACAGCAATTTGGTCAGTTAATGCATTATTATTTGATAAAGCAACTTTAAGCTCGTTTAATTTTTTTTCAGACCTTTCTCTTAAACTTTCAATTTCTTGCCTAAGTTGTTTTTTTAAATCTTCGTCAGTTTCTATAGCGATAAGCTCTTCGCTATCATTAATTTCACAAATTAGTTTTTTATAATTTTTAAAGCCATCAGCAAAATACTCTATTTGTTTTTTTGTTTTGCTATAAAACAAATAAAGCTTATTATCTGTAACAATTTCATTTGCCTCTAAAAGAGCACAAACTTCATCATATTCTTCTTCAATTTTACTTAGCCTTTCTATGAATTTGCTTTCTCTTTCGCTCATACAATTAATATAACAAAAATAATTAAATTTTACAAACATTAACCAGACTAATTTTTTAATTAATTTTTAAAATTGTTAAAATATCATTTTAAGAAATTGGTTTTTTATGCTATTATAATAAAGCAAATTAACTTATGGAGAATTTTATGAATTTTACTTTACTTGGCTGTGGCAGATGGGGCTCTTTCATCGCATGGTATCTTAACAAGAATAATAATGATGTAACTGTTTGGGGCTTGAAGGGTGACCCTATTGTTGACGACCTTTTTAAAACTAAAAAAAATGAATATGTTGAGTTTCCTGAAAGCATAGAACTTACATATGACCTTGAATATGCTCTTGAAAAAAGTGAATATATTATTATTTCAATTAGTGCACAAGCCGTTAGAAGTCTTATGCAAAATGTTTCTAAAATTGACTGCTTTAAAAACAAAAAGTTTATTCTTTGCATGAAAGGCATTGAAGACAAAACTGGTGCAAGACTTTCAACAATTTTAATGGAGTTTGGTGTGCCAAAAGAAAACATTGCAGTATGGGTTGGACCTGGACACATTCAGGCATTTACTCAGGGTGTTAGAGGTGTTATGTTAATTGACTCTTATAACACTGAGCTTTCACTATTTTTGGCAAAATATTTAAGATCTGACCTGATTAGATTTTATCAGGGAAAAGATATTATTGGTTCAGAAATTGGCGCTGCTGCAAAAAATGTTATGGGTATTGCTGCTGGGCTTTTGGATGGCATGGGCTATTCTTCACTAAAAGGTGGACTTATGGCAAGAGGCACCCGAGAAGTTGCAAGGTTAATTAAAGCCTGCGGCGGAAATGAAATGTCTGCCTATGGACTTTGCCACCTTGGAGACTATGAAGCCACCCTTTTTTCAGAATTTTCACACAACAGAATGTGGGGTGAACGCTTTGCTAAGGGCGAAACATTTTCAAAACTAGCAGAAGGCGTTGCAACATCATCTGCAATGCTTGCAATGGCAGAAAAAACTGGAGTTGAGCTTCCTATAACTAAAACGGTTTTTGATGTTATTCACGGCAACATAACCAAAGACGAAGCAATTAAAAACCTATTTGCAAGAGAAAATTTGCAAGAATTTTAAATTTAAAAGACAGACAATATTGTTTGTCTTTTTTATTTTGTAATTTTTTTAAATCAGCATAGCAATTTTTTTTAACTAAAATAATTTTTATTTTGACACTATTAGAAATTTTTCTAATAAAACACGATTTTGTATTTTGTTTTTTGTTTGATTTTGTCAAATTTTAAGACTTAAAATGGACCCATAACTATGTTTGGTTATGGAGTGTAAAATGTCAGTTTTAAAGTCACGCAGAAAAGAAAGTTCAGTTCAGTTTTTGGATACAGCTAGAGAAATTGAAGTTTACACAATTAAACAATGCTCTAGGTTTCCTAAGTGATATATGTTTTTGCTAACAAAAGATTTGGTTGAATTATCAAAATCAATTTATAACAACACAAAATCTGCAAACAGCATTTATCCAACAAACAAAGAAGAATTTTTGATTAGAATGGAATATATTTGGGTATACACCGCAACAAGTGTCGTTGGCAGGTTTTTGGGTGGTGGCTTCGTTCGCCTAATATGAATAACAATAATAACTTCCTAAATGTCAATAGCAGCGGCAACATCAACAACAATAATGCTAATAACTCTTATAGAACCGTGAGAAATGTTAAAATTTATTATGAAAACAACATTGGGCATTTGTAATATTTTATGCTTTTATTTTGGTTAAATTCTTATATGACAAAAGCCTTCTGTCATTTGTTTGACAGAAGGCTTTATTTTTATGCTCTTTGGCTTGATTTTTTTTACTATTTTTTAATTGTTGGTTCGCCACACAGTGGTGGCGAACGATTTAGATTCTAGATTATCTATATGCAATAGCCGAAACAAACCCCATAAGAGCTTTTAGCAATAGTGCTGATGACGTAGCCGCCGCTAAGGACATTTAGGAAGCAAATATTATTAATCATACTAGGCGAACGAAGCCACCATATGTTAGCACTTCCTGCTCCATTAGACAACTTTTTAACCAAGCCTACATCACTATATGTTGAGTCTCCTATTAAGTTCCTATAGTATTCATATTGGCTTCCTTCACTTTTATATACTGTTTGGTTAGTTGTATTGCTTGTAAAACTATTTATTGCTGCTTGTCCACATAACTCTGCCATACTAAATAACCACAGTTTATCTGTTGAAGTTGTTATATTTGTAGACTTCTCTCCTGCACTGGCATCCTTATTTACTGACTTTATTACTGACTTTAAGTCGTTTGGTAACTTTTCATAATAGTTATTAAGTGTGGTTCTCATTGCACTTGCTTCCCAGCCACCTGCGTTTGTACCTGTTGTGTTCATATGTGCTTTTGTTTTGGTTAGATGTTTCATTCCAATACTCATTTTTGCTTTGCCACCACTGGTTAAGTTATCGTGGTTAAAGCCAAGCACAACCACTGTTAACACTTCACCATCTGTTAGGGTTATGTCTTTTTCATCGCCAACTGAGAATACTTCTGCTGCATATCCCGCTTGAGCTACTTCGTTTATATCTGACCAAGATGAGTTTGCAAAAGTTATTTGTTCACCTTTCTCCCATGCTGTGGTGGTGTCTGAACTTAAGCTTAATGCTATATCTCCATTCACTGTGAAGGTCCTTCCACTTGCTAGGCTTGTTCCATTGGCCTTTAGAATATTTGTTGTGGTTGCCTTCTCTGCCCACTTAAAACCAGACTCTATCTTTGTGTTACCTGTGAGCCTTACGCTTGTTTCTGTGTAAGTAAACGTTAGCACATCTCCCCAATATATTACTGAGTTGCTATTTAGAGTTTCATTTCCACGCTTCACGGTTACTCCGCTTGGGATTATTCCTAAGCTATATTGAACCATCTCGCCTCTTTCCCATGCAACGCTTGCACTTGATGTTAAACTTAAAGTTACGTCTCCATTTACCGTGAATGTTCTTCCACTTGCTAGGCTTGTTCCATTGGCTGTTAGGCTATAGATTGTGGTTTCAACTTCTGTGTAATGATAACCTGCTTCTTGTTTAGTATTGCCCGTATCTCTTCTAGTACTCTCTGTGTAAGTTAAAGTTAACACATCATCCCAATATATTACTGAACTATTAGATAATAATTCTTCTCCTCGCCTTACAGTTACCCCTGCTGGCACATTTATGTGATATTCTATTTTATATGTTTCATAACTTGCATATACATTTATATTTCCTGTTATATTATTAAGGTTAACTGCATTGCCGCTTGCGTCTGTCCAACCTGTGAACCTTGTTGCACTGCCTGCTGGGGCTGGCTTTGTTGGAACTTCTATGGCACTTGCATCTGCAGATGATCCATAGTTTATTATCTGACTGCCGAGTAACACTTGCTTATCTTCTGAATAGAATTTTACTTCATAACTATTTATTGCTTCTGTATATTCAATGCTAAGGTCTCCCTTAACAATCCATACTCCACCAGCAAACTCTGCTCCATCTACACTAAAGGTATCTTTGTGGTAGCCTTCTGTTTCTGTATATGAAATTGTTAGTTGGTCGCCATAGTATATGGCTTCGTTGCTACTTAGTGTATGACCATTTCTGGTTACTGTTACTTGCGTTGGAATTTGTCCTATGCTATATTCACTTGCGGCTTCGTTATAGGTTATGCTTAGGTCTCCGTTGCCATCTAGCTCATACTCATAGTATACAACTCCGT
>CAOJFR010000012.1 GCA_948434855.1 uncultured Clostridia bacterium
CAGTGACGCTTAGCATTTCTTTATCTTTCATTGGATAATATATGTCTGTTGGGATGATTACTGGAACCATTTGCTTATGCTTTCCATTTTTTATTTCAGCATCAAACAGGCTTCCTTTAGAAAACAATTTTGTCATTTTGTATTCAGCAAATGCCTTTTCAATTAAATCGGCTGCCTCATTAAAAGTTGATTTTGAATTTAATACAACACAAATTATCTTCATGCCACTTCTTGTTGCACTGCCAACAAAACATTTGCCCGCCTTGGTTGTGTAACCAGTTTTTACACCATCTGCACCACGTATCATATTTAAAAGTTTATTTTTATTTTTTAAATACCTATAACCATATTTTTTATCAAGTTCAGCACTTATGCATTTTTCTTTTGTTGAAACAATCTCTGCAAAGGTTTCGTTATTTAACGCATATGCTGTGAGCTTTGCAAGGTCTGCAGCAGAACTGTAATGATTTTCATCATGAAGACCATTTACTGTAACAATGTGTGTGTTTGTTAAACCTAACTTTTCACATTTTTTGTTCATTGCCTGAACAAACTTTTCAACTGAGCCAGAAACAATTTCTGCAATCGCTACAGCAGAGTCATTTCCTGAACGAAGCATAAGGCCATATAAAAGTTCTCTTATGCTTAAATGCTCACCCTTTTTAAGATATATTGATGAACCTTCTACGCCGACAGCTGACTTTGGAATTTCATGTTTTTTATCTATATCTTTTGTGTTTTCTATTGCAATGATTGCAGTTAATATTTTTGTTGTGCTTGCCATTGGCAATTTTTTATTTTCATCTTTGGCATATAAAATTCTGCCGGTTGAAGCTTCTATTGTTATCATGCTTTCATATGGAGATTCTTTCATTTTTTTGAATGCTGACGCAGTTTTGTTTATGTTAAAATTTGCAAAAAACTGCAAAATGACAGTGAAAAACATGAAAAATGCAACAATTTTTGCACTATTTTTCATTTTTCTTTTCCTTGCCAAATGTTTTGTTAATGAACTTTGTAATTTCTGGAACAGCTTCAATTAATTTTTCTAGCGCAGACTTTTGATCAATTTTTATAATTTCTACACACTTGCCATTGATTACTAAAAATGCAATTGGCTGCAAACTGAAGCCTGCACCTGAACCGCCTGCAAATGGATATTCTGTTTCTTTTTTCATTTCTTTTAGCTCAGAATAATATTCTCCGCCACCAGACACAAAGCCCATTGTTACCTTTGTTAGCGGGAGCACAACAAGACCACTATTGTTTGCAATTTCTTTGCCCACAACCACATCAACATCTATAAGCGACCTTATGTTTTTGAGCGCTGAGTTCATGACCTCATCAATTTTATTTCCTGAAAAATTATCCTTCATTCTTTCTCTCCTTTTTATTTGATTTGAAAATTGTTGCCAAAACTGACAAAAATATTGCTAGCAAACTTATGCTGATTACACCATCAAATGTTAATTCTAGATTGTTTTCGTTAAAGGTTGGCGAAATATCTTTATATAGTTTTATGCCTTCATATTTTTGTGTTAAAATTCCGAAAACCGTTTCTACAACTGATGACACACTTCCACACATTATTGCTGAAGTGAATGAATCATTACTGACCCCTCCAGTAAAAAATACTTCAATTTTTTTTATGTCTATTCTTTTAATTATTTGTTTTGATAGCTCTTTTAAGAAATTTCCATTATAGTAGCCATCCATAAAATTGACTGAGTTTTCCATTTTGAGCCCATCGTTTTGCATTGTTATTCTTCCGTTTAAAAACTTGAAAAACAAAACCTTGAAACAATAATAGCCTTTAAGCTCAAAAATGTTAAAGTGACCCATTAGCCTAATTTTGAATGGTATTATGGAAATTACCATTACTAAAAGAACGCTAAAAAAAACTATAAGCACTTTTGTCATACTTATAGTTTGCGAATAATATTAATTTTTATTTATAATTCGTCTGAACTTTTTATTTCTTCAGATAAATTTGTTTCTAAATTTTTGCTTGCCTCTTTTAGCTTTTGATCAACTTCTTCCTCTGTTGGCATGACTGGCTCATATCTGTTAAACAAACTTTCAGAATAGTTTTCTCTTATTTTTTGAATTTTTTCCATAAGCTCTTCATAATCTGGGAGCTCGTCAATGCTTGAAATGCAGAACCTTTTTAAAAACTCATCAGTTGTTCCAAAAAGTGCTGGCTTTCCAACAGTATCTTTATGCCCAACAATTTCAATAAGCTTATGCTCTAGCAAAATATTTATGGCATAGTCTGAATTTACGCCACGGGTTTCTTCAATTTCTGTTCTGGTTATTGGCTGTTTATATGCAACAATCGCAGCGGTTTCTAGCGTTGCTTTTGTTAAATTGCGTTGTCTTATTGGGTTTAGCACCGCAGAAATATAATCAACATAGTTTGGATTTGAACTTAGTTGAAGTTTTCCATTGAAACTTAAAAGCTTAATTCCGCTCTCATCATTGTATTTTTCTTGCAAAAGCTTTACGGCTTCATTTACTTCTTTTTCTTTAACATCACACTTAAAGCATATATCAGAAACCAAAACTGGATCTCCTGCAACAAACAATATGCTTTCAATTATATTTTCTAAATTTTCCATTAGTTTTCTCCATCATAAGTTATAACTTCATCTTCTGTTAGCCTTTCAGAAACATCTTCATTTCTCATAATTTCTATATCATCAAAAAGCGATGTTTGTGACACAGTTATGTATTGTCGCTTAAGCAACTCTAACAATGCTAAGAAGGTGTTTATTATTTCACTTCTTGTGTGCTCTTCTTCAAAAAGCTCTGTGAAATTAAATTTGTCCCTTGAAATTAGCATATCTTTTATCTGTGCAATTTTTTGCGCAACAGTGAATTTGTCTTTTACAATCTTTTTTTCTTGAACAACTTCTGCCTTGATTGCCATTTTTTGCATTAAATTTGAAAATGCTGCAATGAGAGCATCTATTGAAAGTGTGTCTGGAAGTTCGTATTTGAACTCTCCCACAGTGCTATCTGGCATTTTATAAAAACTATTTACATTTTCACAAGCCTGAAGCTTTACTGTTTCTTCTTTTATTAGCTTATACTCTTCTATCATTCTGAAGAAATTTTCTTCAGCATCATCTTCTCCATTTTCATCAGCTGGTTTTGGAAGCAAATGTTTTGATTTTAATTCTAACAATGTTGCTGCCATGTTTATAAATTCACTGGCTTTTTCTACATCTATATTTTCAATGTCTTCCATATATTTTAAATATTGCTCTGTTATTGTTGAAACAAATATGTCACGAATGTCTATTTTTGTGATTTTAATTAAATGCACAAGCAAATCTAATGGACCCTCAAAATCATGAAGTTTGAACTTATAATCACTTTCATCGGTATCTTCCAAAATTTCCATTGACTTTTTATCTAGCTTTGACATATCAATGCCTAGTGTTGAGTCTGAACCTTCCAAAACAGCTGTTTCTGTTTGTGCGACCAAGTCTTCACTGACTGTTATGGATGTTTCTATATTAATTTCATTTTCTTCAGTAAACATTTTATACTCCTAAGATTTTACAAAATAACTTAAACAAAACTTCTATTAAAAGGTCTGCTGTATAGAAATAATAATATGATAATGCACCGCTTAAAAGCAAAATTATATAAAGTATGAAAGAATAGCGGCTCATAAAATTTATGAATCCATTATTTGGTTTAGTTACAGATTCTATAATTCTGAAACCATCTAATGGATAAATTGGAATTAGATTGAAAAACGCTAGCAGGAAATTAAGCGAAACCGATATTGACAGGAAATTTTTTAACAAAATTCCATAGTAATTGTTAACTAAAAAATTTGGACATAATTTTATAAACAAAACATAAACAAACAAAAATATTATGCCTAAAATTAAATTTGTTATGATGCCAGCAATGGAAACTAGAAATTTACTCTTTCTTCCACGTTTGAAATTTCTTTCATCAACTGGAACTGGTTTTGCCCAACCAAAGCCAAAAAGCAATAAAAACAACATTCCAGAAAAATCAACATGAGCAAGTGGTGCCAAGGTGTAGCGTTTGTAAGCCACTGCCGTGTAGTCTCCTTCTCTTTTTGCTGCAAAGGCATGTGCAAACTCGTGGAAAGGCATTGCAACAAACAGTGCCATAATATAAGCCACAAAGTATAATAAAATATAAACTAAGCTTGTGCTTCCACTAAATAAAGTAAACATTTTTCACCTATGGTTGTATTATATCAATTCGTTTAGTTTTAGTCAAACTCTATTGCCCCGTTTGAAATTTCTATAAAATAAAAAAATTGACAATATTGTCAATTTTTTTTATCGCTTAACTATTATGCACCTTACCAATTTGAAATTACATTAAATAATGTATCTTTAAATTTTAGTGCTGAAACATCTTTCTTTACAACAAGTTCAATTTCATCCACAACCATGTTGTTTTTATCAAAGACAAATTCTTTTCCTACAACATCTCCAGCCTTTAGCGGAGCCTTTACATCATTAAGCTTAATTTCGGTTGAATAAGTTTGCTCTGATTGCTTTAATCCGAATTGAACACTATCTCTTATTGGATATACCTCAACCGCCGTTTTTGATTTTGCTGGAGTAAACATTGTTACAGGAACCTCACTATTTACAATAAGTTTACTCTCATAATTTGCAAAACCAAAGTTGAGCAAACTTGATGTTTCATTGAATCTTGTTTTGCTATCATTAGCACCAATGACAACTGAAATTAATCTTGTTGAACCCCTTGATGCTGATGCTGTTAAACAAAATTTTGCTGCATCAGTATAGCCAGTCTTTCCACCTTCTATACCCTCGTATGACCTGATTAATCTATTTGTATTTACTAGACCTGTCTTTCTTCCACTTGGATGAATGAAATCTTCCATCCAAATTTTTGAATACTTTTTATATAGTCTATGGTTGCAAACAGTTCTATAAATTTTTGCCATGTCATGAGCTGTTGAATAATGCTCTTTATCTGGAAGCCCTGTTGCATTTTTAAAATTTGTATTTTCAAGTCCGAGATTTTTTGCAAGTTTATTCATTCTTGCAACAAAGACATCTTCACTTCCTGCAATATGCTCTGCAAGCGCAACACAGCTGTCGTTTGCTGATGCAATGATAACAGTTTTTATTAAATCTGAAACTTTGTAACTTGAACCTGCATCAAGAAATGCAGATGACCCACCAACTGCTGCTGCGGTTTCAGACACTGTTACCATATCGTTTTCTTTTACTGCTCCTTTATCTATTGCATCTAATATTATGCTTAAACTTGCAAGCTTTGTCATTGATGCAATTGGAAGCTTTTCATCTGCATTTTTAGAGTATATAACCGTATTGCTGGCATAGTCTAAAAGCAGTGCAGATTTTGCCGAGATTTTTGGTTGTTCGCTTTCACTTTGTGCAACCGGCATTGCACTTGCAACTCTATTTTCACTTGCTGGAAACGTGAGAAAAGTGAACATAAAAATTAAACTAAGAAAAATAATAGGTTTTTTCATATATCGCTCCTTTTAAACCTATTATTTGAATTATTTTTAATTTTTATGCAAATTTGTGTCGTTTTTTATCAAAAAATTATGAAAATTGCGCTTTTTAGAAATAATGGATAAATTAGTCCAGTTAAAATACATATGACAATAATTAGTGCAAACGCTAAAGTTAGTCTGAAAATGAAGCTGTTGTTTATGCCATAAATGAAGTCATGATATCTGAGTGCAAGTCTTGCTCTTGAAGCTGTTATGGCTATAAAATATGCCAAAACCGCAAAGTATAATAAATTTACTGGAAGCATAATTAGCAAAAAATTTAATATTCCTGAAAGCCCAAAAAGTGATATTAATGCTGCACCAGACATTATGAAAATTGAAGCTTGATAAGTTATAAAAATAAAACTTAAAAATGATGTGTAATAATTAAATCCTAAAATGAAAATTAAAATTAACGGAAGCAGAAATTTGTAGAACTGATTCCAAAAAAGTTCACTGATGGACAAGGTTCCATTTATATAAGAATATAAAACTTTATTTTTTGAAGTCATTAAATTTAAATAGCTTTCATTTGATGACACAACAATTATGCCGATTATTATGCCGATTAAAAAGCACACAAAAAAGGAAAAATAGTATGACCTATTTTCCCTGAAGTGTTGCCTTATATCACTGCCACAAAAGCTTCTTATCTTCACATTATATTTTATGCGACAAGTTTACATTTGATAAGCAACATAAGGAGAATTTTGCTTTTCTTTTTGAAAATTTTGAGATGAAACAAGTGCTGTCATTCTGCATAATATTTCACTATTATGTGGATATAACAAACTTGCTTTCATGTATTTGATTATATGACTCTGTGATTTTTTTGAAACCTTATACATAGTATCTTCAAAACATACTCGCATTGCTCTTTCAACTGACATTGCAGACTTGCCATATTTTTTTGCGATTACTGGATATACCTCTTTGCAGATTTTGACTTGTGCTGTGTCATTTAACAAAAAGATAAACACTGCGTCTTTCCAATATCTATAGCCGTTCTTTCTAGGTGAAACGCAAAGCTCAGTTAAGACATAATCTACATCGGTTGTGATGTTTTGATATAATTCTTCTACGCCCGGATTGCTAATTTTAATTAAAGAATTGTTTTTGATATAACTTGATTTATATGAATTATCATAATATAAATAATCGGTGCAAATTTCCATAACAAAATTATACAATATTTATACTCATTTACGCAAATAATTTTTAATAGTTTTTTATAATTTTGATTTAGTTGTTAATCATCCAATCCGCATAAATTCCATAGCCCTTTGTTGGGTCTGATACGAACACATGAGTCACTGCACCAACTAATTTTCCATTTTGAATTATTGGACTTCCACTCATTCCCTGAACTATTCCACCAGTTTTGCTAATGAGCTCTTTATCTGTTACTCTTATAAACATACTTTTGTTTGACTTTGAAGATTGAAAATATGTTTTTACTATTTCTATATCATAATCTCTTGGAACTGTGCCATCAACCGTACACCTTATTTTTGCCTTTCCGCACCTAACTTCATTTTGACTTGCAACTTCAACAACTTCATTATTATAGTTATTTACAAAGCCTTCATCAAACTTTCCATAAACTCCATATTCATTATTTTTATCTAAACTTCCAAGCACACTTCCTGAGCGAAGGAACAAACCCTTAAGCTCACCAGCATTTCCCTTAACTCCTCTCTTTACTCCAACAATGTTGCACTTAAAAATGTTTCCGTCGCTTGCTGGAAGCAAGCTTCCAGTATCTATATCACAAACTGGGTGACCAAGAGCGCCAAACCTGAGGTTGTCTTTTCTTATATATGTGATGGTTCCAACGCCTGCAGCATTATCTCTTATCCAAATTCCAAGTTTATAGAACCTTTGAGCAGCATCATAAACAGGCTCTATGGTTGTGGTTTTTGTCTCTTTGCCCCTGACAAATTTTACGGATAACTTTTTGCCAGCAAATTGTTCGCTATTAATAATTGCCAAAACTTGACCTGCACTTGAAACTTTTTGTCCCTCAACTTCTGTGATTATATCACCCTCTTTTAAACTGCCAGCATGATCATTTGAAATTGCAACTACAACAACACCTGAGCAGTTGATTGTGAAGCCTAACGGAAAACCACCAACATAAACATATGTTTTTTCTCTGTTATTGTTAACTACTTCTTTATCATTCTTTTTAAACAGACTTTTAAATATTTCACTTATGCTTGGAAGTGCATAAGCAGCTTGCTTTGAACACGAATATGTTGGTGATGCTTTTATTGCTACTGGATTTACAACACCAGCACCAAACATCATTAAGCATAAAACAAAGATTGTTACTCTAGCAAAAAAATGTTTTATACTCTTTTTTTCCATAAAAAAACTACTCCTATAAAAGTAGTCTTTGTTTTTAAATTAAAATTATGTAAAAAAGATTAAAACTTTTTTCCATTTTCAAGCATTAGTTTTGCGTGGCTAAGCGAAAAATCTGAAATGCTTCCACCAATAATTCTTGCAATTTCATATACCCTTTCTTCTTCACTTAAAAGCTTTAGAGTTGTTCTTGTTTTTTCATTTTCAGTTGACTTTGAAATGTAAAAATGATTATCTCCAAAACTTGCAACTTGAGCCAAGTGTGTGACACAAATAATTTGATGACTTTTGCTTGTTGAAGAAAGTTTTTCTGCAAGCACATTTGCTGTGTCTCCAGAAATGCCTGTGTCTATTTCATCAAAGATCATTGTATCAACTCTGTCGCTATCTGCTGTTATGTTTTTTACAGAAAGCATGAACCTGCTCATTTCTCCGCCACTTGCAACTTTATTTAATGGCCTTAGTGGCTGCCCAGCATTTGCTGTGAACATGAACTCTATCTTATCAAAGCCTGTTTCATCTGCACTCTCTTCATTTCCAAAAACAAAATCAATTTTAAAACTTGAATTTTTCATTGAAAGTTCTGAAAGTTCAGATAGCACTCTTTGCTCAAAGGTTGTGGCAACGTTTTTTCTTAAACCAGATAATATTGCCGCTTTTTCTTTAAGATTTGATATGATTTGCGTTTTTTCGCTTGTTAGCTTCTCTATAATCTCAGCTGAATTGACAAGTTTTTCATATTCTGATTTGATGTATTTTAAATATAAATTTATTTCATCAATGTTTGAACCATATTTCTTTTTTAAAGATGAAAGAAGATCTAGCCTCTTTTCATTTGCTTCAGCCTCAAACTCATCAAAGCACAAATTGTCTTTTAAACTCTCCATGCACTCTGCAATATCCTGAAGCTCATATCTTGCGGATGCAAGTCTATTTGTTAAATCTTCTTGCTCTGGCATATATTTTGCAATCTCAGAAAATTCATAATCACAACGTTTTAATAAATCTGATATTCCCATTGACTCTCCAGAGCCATCAAACATTCCACAAACCCTTGAAAGTCCCATTGCTATCTTTTCTTGATTTAACACCTTCATCCTAAAATCTTTAAGCTTTTCTTCTTCGCCACTAATAAAATTTGCTTCTTCAATTTCATTAATTTGAAAGTTATATAAGTCTAAAAGTTTTTCTCTATCTCTGCTATCAAAGTTATAACCCGATAACTTTTTGTTAATTTCTTTAAGCTTATAATATTGCTCTTTATAATCTTTTTTTGCCTGTTTTATTTGCTCTCCACCAAAATCATCCAAAGTTTTAAGCTGATTTGTTTCTTTTAAAATTTCTTGATGCTGAAACTGACCATGTAAATCCATCAGCGGTGCTGTTATGCATTTTAGCATTGAAAGTGTGAATGCCTTTCCATTAACCCTGCACTCATTTTTTCCGTCTTGTGAAAGCTTTCTTGAAATTATTATTGTATTTTCTCTCTCTAAACCAAATTCTTCAAGTTTATTTAAAACCTCTTCAAGCTCCGTGTGAAAAACCGCCTCTACACTTGCAAAATTTTCACCATATGAAATTAACCCTCTATCTGCTTTTTCACCCAAAAGCAAAGAAAGAGAGTCTATTATAAGTGACTTACCTGCACCAGTTTCACCAGTTAAAACATTAAGCCCCACGCCAAGCTCTATGGTTAAACTATCTATCAGCGCTATATTTTTTATGGTTAAACTTTGAAGCATATTTAATCCTCCAAATTTAATGGTTTTTCAATTAAGCCATCAAGTTCTTCTTTGATGACAGAAATTTTGCCTTCTGTGCTCTTTAATTTTTCTAGGCAAATTTTTGTATATTCTACACTCTCTTCATAAAGCTTAAGCGAATCGTCTAGTGTGATATTTGGATTATCTAACTTTTCTTTAATTGAGTTTAATTTTTCAAGAGCCTCTTCAAAATTCATATTTATCTCCTAAATTAACTATCTAATTTTGTTACTTTTGCAGCAAAACTTCCATTTTGCATTGTTATTTTGATTTCGTCACCAATTTTAAAATCTTCTATCTTTGTTTGTCGTTTTCCATCTTTCTCTATAACTGCGTAGCCTGATTTTAAAATTTCTAAGGGATTTTGCCTTGATATTATGCCAGTTAGCATGCTAAGTTTTGCTTGTTTTGACTCATAAATCTGACATGCCTTTGCGTGTATATATTGAACAAGCTCTTGCACTTTTGAAGCTCCCTTTATGCTTTTAAGCATTATTTTGTCTATAATTGAGCCTGAATAATATATTGTATCTTTTATCTTTTCTGATAAATTTTTAGTTATGAAATAATAATTTAATTCTGCAATCTGAAAAATATTATTAATTTGCTCAAAATAATCAAAAACAGCCAGTTCTACTGCTACTGATGGCGTTGGTGCCCTAAGATCTGACGCAAAGTCTGACAGTGTGAAATCTGTTTCATGACCAACAGCTGAAATTATCGGAATTCGTGAAGAATATATTGACTTAACAATTTTTTCTGTATTAAATGGTGCAAGATCTTCTAGCGACCCACCACCACGTGCAATAATTATTACATCAACATCTTCTCTTGAATTAAAATAATCAATTCCTGTGGCAAGCTCGTCTTCTGCCCTTGCACCCTGAACTTTTGATGGATATACCACAATATCTGTAAACTGATTTTTTGATTTTGTTACATGAATTATATCACGAATTACTGCACCAGTTTCACTTGTTATTACGCCAATTTTTTTAGCAAACTTTGGAATTGGCTTTTTTATCTCTTCCCTAAAATATCCTTCAGCTTCAAGTTTGGCTTTTAATTCTAAAAATTTTTGATATAGTTCACCGAGCCCGTAAGCTTCTGCTTTTGCAACTACAAAATTTAACCTTCCAGTCTTTACATAAAAATTTACCCTTCCATAAACAGTGATTAAGTCACCATTAGCGACACTTAAATCACTTGCTCCGAACTTTACACATGAAAGCATGGCATCTTCATCTTTAAGGTCAAAGTAAGCATTTCCACCAGAAATTTTAAAATTTGTTACCTCGCCATATATTGCAATGTTTGTTAAAAACTCTTCAGCAGCAAGAATGTTTTTTATATAATTATTAAACTGTTGAACTTTTAAAGTTAAAGTTTTCATTCTTACCTCGCAAATTTTGAAAGAACACCATTAATAAAACTTGCACTTTTTTCAGAAGAATATTTTTTTGCAAGGTTAAGTGCCTCGTTTGCTGAAACCTTAAATGGAATTGAATTTATATATAAAATTTCATAAAGGCTTAGGAGCAAAAGCGCAAAATCCACCTTAAAAACCCTATCAAAAGCAAAGTTTTCTGAAGTTTCAGCAATTTTTTGTGATAATTCTTCATAATGACTAATGACGCCATAATATACTTCATTTACATAAGAAGCATCATCGGCATCCATTCCTGCGATATATTCTTCAACAACTTCTCTTTTTTCTTCACCTGAAAATGTGTATTCAAACACAAGTTTAAATGCAACATCTCGTGCATCTCTTCTACTCATAATTTATCCTCAATTAAATGATTTTGTATCTTCTGGTTGATTTTGTTCAGTCTCAAGTTCTGCATCAATTTTATTTTTTGAAAATTCAGGAATATCATAAAACTTTGATTTTACAGATTTTGGAATTTTTACAAATGACTTTCTTTCTTCAAAATCTTTATCGCTTTCATTTTGTTCTTCCTGAACTGGTGCGACATTTGAAGCCTCTGGCTTTTCTGAAACTGGCTCATTTTTTGAAGCAGTCTCTATGTTTATACTTTCAGATTTTGCAGAATCTGGTTTTGCAATGATATTTGGGATTTCTGGCTTTGGCATTTCAGTGACTGTTTGAGTTGGCACTGAGAACGATGGAGTATCATCAAAATCCATGTCCATATTTTCAAACTTAATGCTTTTGATTCCACTAAAATCTACCTGTGACGAATTTGCAAAAACATTTGCCTGCGAAATTTGATTTAGTTCATTGCCGCTGAGCGTTAAACTGTTTTTTTCAAAATATGGCTTAAAGTGCCCTGACTTCTTTAACAGCCCTTCTCTTATATTGTTTCTATATCTAAAAAAGTATGTAAGGAAGAAATGAGCAAACATATCCATCATAAGCTGTTTTTTCATTCGCTTATAAAACATGGCATAGTTGTAATATGAACCCATTATTTCTTCAATTTGACTTCCCGTTAAGCTTTCTAAAAGCTCTAAGTATGAAAGAGCTTGCTCTGCATTGCCAATAAAAATTGCATGCTTATATTTCTTTTTTAACTCTTCTAGAGTTCCATCAAGCGAAGCTTCATCTTTGACTTTTTTATTTATATAATAAAATAGTTTTTCTGAACCAAGATATTTGCCTATTTTTTTTGCTCTATTTTTTATAGCAAAAATGATTGGCACTTCTTTACCATCCCTAAACTGTGGAGGTGTTTGCAAAATTTCGTATGGGGTTGGAAGCCTATTGCCTTCGTCATCAACCTCGGGAATTATGCCTAAAATTTTATATAGGTTTTGTTCCTTGTTTTTTGAACTTTTGCTTATGCCAATATAATCTAAAAATTTATTCACATCTTTTTCAGATATTTTAGCCATAACTTTTCCTAACTAACAAAGTCGCTATCGTTGTCATTGAAAGTTACTCCAACAACATGAACATCAATAGCTCCCACTTTAAATTCTGTCATAGACTCAACGCTAGACTTTATGTTTTCTTGAACCCTGAATGAAACATCACGAACAGAATATCCAAATTTAACATTTACAAAAACATCAATCTTGACAACATTGTTTTCAAATTCAACAATGATTCCTCTGTTGACATTTTTGCTAAATGTGCTTTTGATTGCTGAAACCGCATTTCTGCTGATTGAGGCAATTCCATTAATTTCCTGCGTTGCTAATGAAACAATGCTGATAACTACATTTTTCTTATAAGTTACGCTATCTTTAGATTTTTCGTCAACGACTTCAATCTTAACTTTTTTTGCCATAATAATCTCCTAGTATAAAACTAAAATTATTATAACATGGATTTTTTTATAATGCAAATTTTTTATTTTATAAAATCAATAAAAAAGCAGCGGTTTTCCCACTGCCTTAAAACTATATTAAACTGATGTGATTTTTACATTGGTTGCTTTAACGCCAGTTTCTTTAACTAAGATTCCTAGAATTTTTGCTACATCATCACTATTTAAACCTGTTGACTTAACCATGACTGAATATGAATCATCAGCATTTGTAACAACACAATCTTCATAGCCAGCTGCCATGATCATTCCTTCTAGTATGGTTTCTTTTTCCATACGCTTTGCAAGGTCTTTGATTAACGCATTTGTTTCTGTGATCTGCTCTTGATCTGTTGCAGATGAAATGATTGAATCATAGTAATTTAACATTGTTTGTCTGGTTTCTAATTTGCTTGCTCTATAGCTTGTGAGAAAGCTTGCAGATTGATAACCTGCTGTTGGAATATTATCAGCTTTTTTTGATAATGCAAGATTGAGCCCACCAGTAACCACTAAAAGTGCAACCATACCAAAAATAATAAACATTTTCTTCTTCTTTGTTAACATTTTATTTACCTCCCTAAAATAAAAAATCTTCATAAAACTCTCCTTTATCGCTCCTGTAATATACTTATGCAGGAAGCATCTATATTTAGAACAATACTAACAGAATTTATTATAGATATTTTTGTCATTGCATCAATTCCCTTTGCAACGATAAGCACTCCTGTTACTTTTGGCATGATTGTTGTTACAACGACCGGAGTTGATATTGAACCATTTTTTTCAAAAACTACTGTTTCTGAAATTGTTGAATTTGTTCCATTTTCAGAAGTTTTTGTTTCAGTTTTGGTTTCTGTTAGATATTCAATTTTTGGAGTGGAATCTACCATTACAAATACTGAAACATCTTGAACAGACTCAAGTTTTCCTATCATGGTTTTTAGTTTATTTTCAATTCCTTGGGCATATTCAGAAACTGAAACCGTATTTGAACCTGAAGCAGATTTTGATTTATCATTTTTATTTTTTTGACCAGAAAACATTACAGAAAAAACTAATATAATCAAAATTATACTAAGTGCAACACAAGCCAAAAACACCTTTCTATTTTTATTATAAAGCGACAAAATGTTTGATTTTAAATTTTGAACAAAATTAAATTTTTTCATAAAACCTCACTTTTTTATTGTTTTTCACAAATATTTAATCAGTTTTGCGTTTTTTTATTTAAATTATAATCTCTAAAAGCCCATATAAAAAGATTATTAAAACCATAGACTTTACAAAATTGTTTAACTTATTAGACGGAAAAACAACTTGCAAAATCTCATAAACAATGTTTAATACAACGAAACCTGAAATGAATTTATAAATCATCAAACCACCGAAACTGATAAAATTAACAGATAAATAAACACAAACATACACATAAATATTCCGACCAAAATAGTTATGAAATAAGAAATACTTTTTGAAACATTGTTAAATACATCTGAGTAATGTTCGCTTCCAGTAAACAAAACAAACACTGATAAAATTTTGAACATAAACATATATACAAGATATAATATTATTGGCTTTAAAACTAAAAATAGTAAAACCAAAATTCCACAAATTCCAAAAGAGTTTTTTACTAGCACTGAGCAAGTGTGAACAAAGTCAAAGCCATCAGAAAGATATCCACCGAGCACAGGAATGTAGGATTTTATTGCAAACCTTGTAAGCTTATATGTTACCCCATCTTTTGTTCCAGATGATATTGCATTGATGCTTGCAAAAAATCCAAATACTCCCAAGAAAATTATTATGATATATTTAAAAAC
The DNA here is from genome assembly GCA_948434855.1 of uncultured Clostridia bacterium. Taxonomy (GTDB): domain Bacteria; phylum Bacillota; class Clostridia; order Christensenellales; family UBA1242; genus RGIG1681. Next base: position 14,786 of record CAOJFR010000012.1, read on the forward strand.
TGATTTTAAAATGTCGTTTACCCTTGAGAACCTTTTGTTTTTAAACACGCAGCCAGTAAGAGATAAAAGCATTATTGAAACTGACAACGGCATTAATATGTAAATGAACAAATATGAACCAGTGTTAATTAAAAACACTGAAAGTGAACTATATACCGAATGGGTTCCTACTGCACCAGAAAGCAAAATTAAACTTAGCAAAATTGGAAATAGTATTTTTGTAAAGTTAAATATTTTGCTAATACTTTCCGTAATAAGAGCTGCTATGTTTTTAAGAGCAAAAACAATCATAAGCGTGATTACTAATGAAAACACAATTTTGATTACACCCTTAAGTTCTGTATATTTATCTGTGCAAAAATTGTTAAATATTTCAAATAGCAAAACCAAAACAAATAGTGACAAGAAGAAAGAAAGCAAACTTATTATATTTTCTTTAAATAATCCAACAATTCCTGAAAAGAGTGAATTATATTCACTGAAATAGTTTCCAGAAAGCACCTGCATTACAACTTCTTTAAATGATAAGCCTTCAAAAAAATCTAAATTAAATTCATTGCTTATATATTCATCAAGCTCAGAAGAATCAATATCATCTAATATATTGTTTGTTTTATCCTCTAGTTCACCAAAAACCTCTTCTTCTGTTTTATTTGTTGTGGTGATTTTTTCTGCATATGCGGTTTTAATATTTTTATTGCCAAAAATTAAAAAGAATCCTAAACTCAAGATAAGAGCGAGAGTAAAACAGTAAGCAATTTTTTTATAATAGGAATAGCCATTCCACATATCACAATCTTACCCCCAAGCAAAACTTTTGAGGAAATATTTTTATTTCCAAAATCTTCCGCTATCTCTGCAGTAAATTCGGTTATATAACCAATGCCTATTATCTTTAGCACCACTTCAAAAAAATCAAAGCTTAAGTTTGTGTATTCATAAAGATCTCTCATATATGAAATTATTATTTTTAGCTCATCTATACATAGCAGAAAAATGAGCACACCACCGGCAACACTTACAAAGTTTGCAAATTCATTGCTATAACTTTTTAAGCATGATGCCAAAAATACACAAACAATAGCAATTAAAACAATTTTAATAATCATTGTTTTACCCTAATTTTTTAATAGAGTTCAAAGAGAGTTTTTATTGTTGTAAACAAATCACTCACCATTCCAAGCACGATAAAAAGTACTACCACAAGTCCCGCAAGACCTGCAAGTGTTGCAAGGTCTGAGCGTCCTTGATGTTGAAACAACTGACAAATGACAGTTGTTAATATGCCAATCGCACCAATTTTAAATAGAATTGAAACATCCATAGACTCACCATATTATTATGCAGATTACTGCACCAACAGCCAAAAATAGTTTGAAATTTAAATCTGACTTTTTTATCTTTTCACTTTTTGTATATTGAATTTTCTCATCCAAAAATTTCATAAAATCTTCTGCTTTTTTTCTTTCATAGTCATATTCATTGCTGCCTACATTTTTTAAAAATTCACAAATTACATTTTTATTTGCCTCGTCTGAAATATATCTTGCAACGTTTTTGCTCTCAATTTGATAAAAATTACTTGTTTTTTCAAATATTTCAGAGAATTTTGCGTTTTTATTTTTCTGCGTAATATTATAATTATCTATTATCGCAACAACATTATTTTTAAACAGACTAATATTTGCTAAAAAATAGTTTGTGAAATCTTTAAGGTATTCTAAAAAATCTTGCTCTTTTTTTGCCTTCCATTTTAAAGCATAACCAACACCAGCACACAATATGAGAACGATTAAACATATTAATATTTTCATGATAGGTATGGCACATATATTACTCTGAGGTTTTCATCAAAAACACCATCAATAGTTCCTACGCCCATACGACTTGAGAGCACAATAATTCTCTCAAAATATTTATCCCTGATTATGCCTTCAAAATATTTCTTGCTTTTTAAATCTGATATACTTTCAGCGTGCGCTGTTGCAATTACTTTTACGCCTGATTTTATTGCTGAGCAAACTGATTCTGTATCTGCTTGCGATGAAATTTCATCAGTGACTATAACTTTTGGCGACATTGTTTTTAGTGCTTCGTTGAAGGCAAAACCTTTTTCTGAACCTGAAATTATATCACTGCGGATACCAACATCAATATTGGATGACTCCCCACTTGCTGCAATTTCAAACCTTTCATCAACAACTAATATGTTATCAATTTTTTTCTCGTTAGAAAGTTTATATATTATATCTCTTACAAGTGTTGTTTTTCCACTGCCTGGAGGTGAAATTATGAGAGTGTTTTTTACACGATCATTCTGGCAAATTAAACCTATTATTTTTTCAGAACAACCAAGCACCTGATGTGCAATTCTTACGTTTAGTGACTGTATATTTTTTATGGTTGAAACTTCTCCATTATGATATACAACCGTTCCGCAAACACCAATTCTTATTCCACCTTCTGCCTGAATATAGCAATGCTTTATTTGGTCATTGTAGGCATATAGTGACTGCTTGGTTGCAACTTTTATTATATAATCAACAAGCTCTGCAGTTGCATAAACTGTCATGGTGTTATAGCCATTTTTTTCTTCAATGGAAACATATTTGCCTTTATAGTTAACCATTATTGGTTTGCCAATTCTTATTCTGACTTCAAAAACATAACTCATTACAAAGTTTTTGCTGATGAGATTGTTTAGCCATTCCGGAAAAACACTTATCATTATTCCTCCTTGCTAAACTATATTTTAAGCCCTTTATATATATGAAATTTTCACAAAAAAAAATATGCCTTGTTTTGGCATATTTTTGTGCATTTTATACTCTAGACATATAAGTTCCAGTTCTTGTGTCAATTCTGATTGTGTCGCCATTGTTTACAAATAGTGGAACTTGCAATACAAGACCAGTTTCAAGTTTTGCTGGTTTGTTGCCTGCTTTTGATGTGTCGCCCTGAACACCTGGTTCACATTCTACAATCTTAAGCTCTACGAAGTTTGGTGGTTCAACACTGAATGCTTCACCCTTATAAAACTGAATTGTAACATCCATATTTTCAACAATATATTGAAGAGCCTCTTCAACCTGTCCTTTATTTAATGGCAACTGTTCGTATGTTTCATTATCCATGAAATAATAAAGATCACCATCACTATACAAATATTGCATTTGTTTTCTTTCAATTTGAGCCTTCTCAAATTTCGTTACTGGGTTAAAAGTTAACTCTATAACCTGACCAGTGATAACATTCTTTAACTTTGTTCTTACAAAAGCTGCGCCCTTGCCTGGTTTTACGTGCAAGAAGTCAACAACAACATAAACCTTTCCTTCATATTCAAATGTTACGCCTTTTCTTAAATCGCCTGCTGTAATCATATTTCCTCCAAAAATTTAATTTCATTTATTATACTATCACAAAACGTATTAAAAATCAATCTTTTTTTTAATTTGCTTATTTTAGTTTAATATAAATATACAATTTGTTTTGTCATACCATTTTCATTTTTATAAAATCCAATTAGCTTATCATTTTGTTTTGCAAAAAATTCTGCATTATTATCTATATTTGCATTTAACTCTTTAACCCTAACACTTACTCCATTTATGAGTTTTTTTGCATGGTCTTCATTTACATCTATTGTTTTTGCGGTGCTAAAAATTTCTTGAATGCTTAGCACTTTTTTTGTTTGTTCTAATTCATTTATAGTTATGGCAGTTTCCATATCAAAATATCCGCTTTTAACCCTTATTATTGCTTCGGTTGTTGCAAAGGTGTTAAACGCACTTGCTATATCATTAAATAATGTTCTTATATATGTTCCGGCTGAGCAGTGCACCTTAAACAAAAACCTATTGTTTTCAATTTCACGAATTAATTTTATGCTATAAATATTTATTTTTCGTGGTTTGATTTCAAAGTTTTTATTTTCTCTTGCAAGGTCACACGCTTTTTTTCCATTAATTTTGATTGCCGAGTATTTTGGTGGAGTTTGGAAAATTTCTCCAGTAAATTTTGATAATACACTCTCTATCATGTTATACGAAACTGGAAGTGTATTTTTTTCTAAAACTTCTCCATAACTATCTAAAGTATCTGTAAGCTTTCCAAAATAGACCTCTGCTATATAAATTTTGTCCTTATTTAAAAAATAATCAAAAAACTTTGTGGCTCTTCCAACTGAAACTGGCAAAACACCCGAAGCAGCGGGATCTAATGTGCCCAAATGACCAACCTTTTTTGTCTGTAAAATTTTCTTTATTTTTACAACAACATCTGATGAGGTCATGCCTGTTGGTTTAATTATATTTACAAAACCTGAAATTTCGCTATTATTCATCATATTTTCCATCCAAGTGTTTGAAGTGTTCCATCAATAAGCTGGCTCTTTACATCGTCATATTCGCCAAAAATTTTGCAGCCACTGGCATTTAAATGTCCTCCACCACCAAAGAGAGCAGCAACATCTTTTGCGGAAATATCTCCCTTTGACCTAAGCGAAACCCTGAAATAGCCCTTATCATCTTCTGATGCAAGAATTGCAAACTGCACACACTCAAGCTGAAGCGGAATATCTGGAAAAACATCAAGCTCTTCCATGTTTGCTCCGGTTTCTTCAAAATCGCTTTTTGAAAACATTATTATTGCAAGCTTTCCATCAGCATAAAACTCTATTTTGCTATAAGCTAGCTTCATTTGATTGAAAACTTCCATTCGCATTGAGTTCATTAAAGGATTTGCTATTTCTTCTATATTAAAACCACCTTTTTTCATTAAACTTCCTGCAACGTTAAATGTTTCAGCGGAAAGTGAATACATAAACTTTCCTGTGTCTGTGATTATTCCTGTCATTAAGTTTTTACAAATGCTTTTTGTGAAAGTTATATTTAATGATTTTAAGATATCATACAAGATTTCACAAGTTGAAGAAGAGTGTAAAACATAGTTTATTTTGCAAAATCTTGTGCTGACAATATCATGATGGTCTATTAAAAGCGTGTTTTTTGCCTGACTTTTATAGGTGTATTTATATTTTCCTAATCGTCCTTCATTTGCAGAATCTAGGCAACAAACAAGGTCATATTTTCCACTGCAACTTTTTTGATTGATAAAATCAAGGTCGCCAAAGACCTTGAAACTATTTGGAAATGCGGAATTTACATAAATATCTGCAATGCTTCCAAGTTGCATTAATGCCTCTCTTAAAGCCAACGCTGAGCCCATGGCATCACAATCTACATTAATGTGAATGTAGATTGCAACTTTCTTTGCACCTTTTAAAGCTTCAATAACCTTATTCTTCATTATGCTCTTCCTCAATTTTTTCAAATAACTTTAAAACTCGCTGAGATTTTTCTTCAAACTCGTCTGCAATAAACATTATTTCAGGCACAACCCTGAGTCTCATTGCGTGAGCAAGCTCATATCTTATTGTTTTTTTGTTTTCATTGAGTTTTGCGGCAATTTTATATTTTTTTTCTGCATCACCAAAAACACTGATATAAACTTTTGTCATTGAAAAATCAGCATAGGTTTCAACCTTTAGTATTGAAATTAATGAGCCTGAAATTTCTGAATCATCAAACCTTGCAATGATTTCAGCTAGGTGCTTTTGAATTTCAGAATTTACACGATTGATTCTTGTTGTTTTCATATTTTTCTCCTATAAAATTTAGAGCATTATTTCTAATGCTCTAAGTTTTAGTTAATTCTTTCATTTCTATAAGTTTCAAAGGTATCACCAACTTCAAAATTTGTGAAGCCTGCAAATGTTACACCACATTCATAGCCAGCATCAACTTCCTTTGCCTCATTCTTTTCTCTCATGAGGCTTCCAATTTCACCTTCAAATAAAAGTGTATCTTTTCTGTATACCCTAACTTTGTTGTCTCTTCCAATTTTGCCATCAAGCACATATGAACCAGCAATGAGCCCAACTTTGCTTGCTTTGAAAGTTGCTCTGATTTCTGCATGACCTGTTACAACTTCTTTATATTTTGGAGAAATCATTTTGTTGATTTTTTCAGTAACATAATCTAAAACTTCATATATGATTTTTGAATTTATGATTTCTACCTTATATTTATCTGCTAAAACTTTTGCTTTGAAGTCTGTTTTTGTGTTGAATGCAATGATTAATGCATGAGATGCTTGTGCTAAACTTACATCATTTTCATTAATTGCACCAACAGAACCGCTTACAAACCTAACCTTAACTTCTTCATTTTGAAGAGCTGAAAGTGTTGATTTTAACGCCTCAACTGAGCCTTGAACATCTGCCTTAACAATTACGTTATAATCTTTAAAATTGCTATCTGCAATCTTGTTCATCATATTTTCAATTGAAAGGTCAGCACTCTTAATCATGTTGATTTTTGCCTGATTTTGACGCTCTAGAGCAACCTGTTTACTCATTTTTTCATCAACAACATAAAGTTCATCACCTGCATTTGGAACACCACTAAGACCAATGATTTGAACAGGCATTGATGGACCTGCAGACTTAATTTTTATATGCTTATCGTTGGTCATTGCTCTGATTTTTCCTGTGCAAGTTCCAACAACAACATAATCTCCAACAGAAAGGGTTCCATTTTGAACCAAAACTGTTGCAACCGCTCCCACACCTTTATCTAGTTTAGCTTCAATAATTGAGCCTTGTGCTTTTCTCTTTGGGTTTGCCTTTAGGTTTTGATAATCTGCAACAAACAACACCATTTCTAAAAGTTTGTCTATATTTTCGCCATGTTTTGCGGAAATTGGAACAATTATTGCATCTCCGCCCCATTCTTCAGGAACTACGTCATAGCTTGTTAACTGTGTTTTTACATTATCTATATTTGCTTTTGGAACATCAATTTTGTTGATTGCAACAATCATTGGAACGCCTGCTTGTTTAATTTGCTTAATGCTTTCAACAGTTTGAGGCATTACGCCATCATCCGCTGCAACAACTAAAATTGCAATATCTGTAAGCTTTGCACCCCTTGCACGCATTGCACTGAAGGCTTCGTGCCCTGGAGTGTCAATAAATGTTATGTCTTCACCATTTAAATTAATTGTGTATGCACCAATACTTTGAGTGATTCCACCAGCTTCGCCACTAACAACATTTGTTTTTCTAATTCTATCAAGAAGTGAAGTTTTTCCGTGGTCAACGTGACCCATAACACAGACAACGGCTGGTCTTTTAACAAGTTCTGTGTCGGTTTCTTCTATATTAGCATAGCTATCAGCAAGTTTTTCTTCAAAAGTCTTTTCTACCTTCTTTTCTAAGGTTATTCCAAACTCAGAAGCAACAAGCTCTGCAGAATCAAAATCTATATTACTATTAATGTTAACCATCATTCCTAAAATTAAAAATTTGCCCATAAGCTCTGGAACAGATTTTCCGATGGTTTCTGCTAAAATTTTAACTGTTAAATTGTCGGTTGTTATAACTGCATGGTCAATTTTTTGAATTATTCTTTGAGCAGTTTCTTCTTTCATCTTTCTATGCTTTTTGATAGAAACTTGCTCTCTTTGTTCACTTTCATCAACCCCATTTTCACTTGCTGCATAGCCACGCATGAGTAGTGCTTTTTTGTTCATAGAAGTCTTCTTTTCATCACCAGACTTTTCATAAGACTTCTTTTTTGGAGCTGTTCCCCTAGTGTTATTTTTTGCAAGTGTGCTTGCATCATAACTTTCAGTTGGTCTTGGCATTCTTGGACCAAAGCCAGAACCTGAGCCACCTGCCCCTGCTTGACCAAATGGTCTTCTTTGGAAACCACTGGTTCCTTGACCACCCATTGGTCTTTGACCCTGATAACCTTGACCATTTCTTTGAAATCCGCCAGCAGTATAGCCTCCGGACTGATTATTATCAAATCTACGCTCACCTGTTGGTGTAAACTTGCCCTGAGGACGATTTCCACCAGCATAGCCACCCTGTCTTTGACCTTGATAGCCATTTTGTCCAAAATTTCTTTGGCCACCTTGATAACCACCTTGGTTATTTCTTTGATAGCCACCATTTTGTCCATTTGCAAACCTTGGATTATCCTGTCTTTGAACATTTTGTCTTTGTGGCTGAGCTTTTGATGCATCAGAATTTTTTGCAACAGAAACAGGCTGAGCTTCAGGAACTTTCTTGACCTCAGTTGTTTCAACTTTTGCTGGCTGCTTTACTGTTTCAGCAGAAATTGGCTTATTTTTCTTGCCTTCATTAATTTTTTCACCAACGCTATCAAGCCTTTGCTTTAAAGACTTTAAACCATTTGCAAGACTAGGAATGCCATTTGACCTTATAAGGTTTTGCATATTCCTAATATTTGAAAAATCTACTTGTGTTTTATTGTTTTCTGTTTTGTTCAAAATTTCCTCCAAGGACTAGTTTTTGTCATCAAGCAACAATTTTATTGCTTTTGCAAGGCTTTCTTCTTTCACTCCAATGGCTTTTGCCTCAATTTTGGAATAAATTTCATGAAAGCTTATCTCTGACAATTTATAATAAACTATGCCGTTTATATTTGCATAATTAATTAACTTTTTTTGTGCTGATTCACCCAAGTTTTCTGAGAATAACACCAATTTTAACCTTTTTGACTTCAATAAATTGTCTGTTCCAATAACTAAATTGCCAGACTTTTCAGCAAAACCAATATAAGTTTTAATTTTTGCTAAATTCTCCACTTAATAGCTCCTCATAAATTTGTTCTGGCAAATTTGTTTTAAAAGCTCTATTTAGTGCCTTTGTTTTAACACATTTGCTTAAACATTCTTGTGTTTTGCATATATATGCACCTCTTCCATCAAGTTTTTTGTCTGTTTCAATATGGATTTCACCATTTTTAGCAAGCACCACCTTTATAAAAGAGGATTTTTCTCCTTTTTTTCTGCAAGAAACACATGTTCTCTCTGGTTTTTGTGTCATATTTCTCCTTAATCAAGGTTAATATCTTCTGTTCCACTGAAAATTCCACCAATGTCATCAACATCTGTATGGCTTTCTTCTTCAGTTGCCTCTTCGCTAGCCTTACTTTCACTCTTAACATCAATTTTCCAGTTAGTTAGCCTTGCAGCCAAGCGAACATTTTGTCCACCCTTACCAATCGCAAGAGACAATTTGTCATCAGGAACAATTACTCTTGCAGATTTTGTGATTTCATCAATTTCAACAGAAATTACCTTTGCTGGAGAAAGTGACCTTGCAATATATTCAAATGGGTCGTTAGACCAAACGATAATATCAATTTTTTCACCGCCAAGTTCATAAACTATGTTGTTTACTCTGACACCCTTTGCACCAACACAAGCGCCAAGTGCATCAACATTTGGATCACGTGATGCGATTGCAATTTTTGTTCTGTAGCCAACTTCACGAACAATGTTTATTATTTCAACAACACCTTCTGAAATTTCAGGAACTTCAATTTCAAACAATTTTTTAACAAAGCCTGCATTTGACCTTGATACTATAGCTTGAACTCCAGATGCAGTTTCACGAAGTTTTTTAACATAAACCTTTATTCTATCACCAACATTATATTTTTCAGTTGAAATTTGGTCATATTCATTCATTATACCTTCAATGTTTGTGCCTGGAAACTCAACATAAACAATTCCGGCATCAGTTCTGCTAACCTTTCCTGTGATTAGAGTATCTACCTTATTTTCAAACTCACCATAAGCTGATGTTTTTTCTTTTTCTCTTAAACGCTGAGTTATAACCTGCTTTGCAGTGCCTGCAGCAATTCTTCCAAACTCTTTTGGAGAAAGCTCTTCCTTTATTCTATCGCCAAGCTTTGCAGTTTTTTTGATGAGTTTTGCATCTGCAAGCGAAATTTCTGAATCTGGATTTAGCACTTCAGAAACTACTGTTTGATAAGCATAAATGCTGATTGAATTTTTTTCTGGCTTAAGCTCTACTTCAACTGGCTTAACCACGTCAAAATTTCTTCTATATGCTGTGGCTAAGGCTGCCTGAAGCGCCTCTAAAAAATATTCCTTACTAATTCCCTTTTCTTGTTCTAAAGCATCTAATGCTAAGAAAAAATCTTTGTTTGTCATAATAACCTTTCTCCTAAAAATCTATATATTTTGTTGCTTTTGATATTAAATTTCTCTCTAAAATTGTTTCGCTGTCGCTATCAGTCACTTTTATTTTAACTTCGGTTTCTGAAAACTCAAGCAAAGTTCCAACATAAACTTTTTTCTTGTTAACAGCCTTGAAAAGCTTTATTTCTAAAACTTCACCAATATTTCTTGAATAATCTTTATCTGAAATAATTGGTCTGTCTATGCCTGGGCTTGAAACATTTAATGTGTATGGCTTGTCTTGTGTTGGATTAAGTTCGTCCAGCGGAGCGTCTACCGCATTATGAACCCTTTCACAATCTTCAAGCGTTACACCACCTTTTTTATCAATAAAAATTGTTAAATTGTCGCCGTTATACTTTTTTGCAAACTCAACTTCAACAATTTCACAGCCACAGCCATTTACTATTGGTGTCAAAAATTCTTGAACATCATCTGAAATTTTAGACATAAAGTTCTCCTTTTAAGCAAAATTTTAGGAGTGGCATATGCCACTCCCCAAAATTCAAGCTATCATATATATTTATTATAATACACTTATTAAAAATTATCAAGTGATAAGCAAAAACTTTTTTACTAAAAACCTCATATTTTTACTAATTTGCTTGATTTTCTTGTGCATCCATAATTTCGGCAATCTTTAAAAGTGATTCAGCGGTTGCAAGTGCATCATAAACTGCTCTGTGTGCATTTTCTAATTTTTTTCCAGTAAGCTTTTCGTAGACAGTTCCATTTCTATAATTTCTAACTCCGTGAACATACTTTTGAGCTAAGTTATATACATCAACAACTTCACCAGAAAAATCCCACCTGCACTTTTTTCCCTGCCCAAGCAAAAATACATTATCAAAATTTATGATGTTATATCCAGTTAAAATTGCATCGCCCTTAAACTTACAAAAATCTTGCAATACTTGATAATCTTTTGGAGCATCTTTAACATCTGCATCTGTTATTCCACTAACTTCTGAAGCCCTTGCAGAAATTGACATTTCTGGATTTATTAAACTTTCAAACTTTTCAGTTATTTTTCCATTAACAATTTTAACTGCACCTATCTCAACCATTTTGTCGCCAGCTTCATAATGCAAGCCCGTTGTTTCAAGATCATAGCAAACAAAAGTTTTATTTTGCAAATATTTTGGCGTTGTTTTTTCAGCAGCAAAATCTAACAAACTATTTTGTTGATAAAGCACAACATCTTCTGGTTTAACAAACTCATAAAATGGCTTAACCTTATGATAAACTATTATTTCTTCTTGCTCTTTTGGAAGTGAGCAATATGCAATATCGTGAACTATTAAACTTATGCCACCAGCAAATTTATCTTCTTGAATTTTTCCACGAACTGCAATAGTTGTTCCTGCATCAAACTTTTCTAATTTGGCTTGAGTTTCTTTATTTGAAAAATATACACAATGCATTTCACCAGTAAAATCTGCAAGGTCAAAAAGGTATAATTTTCTTTGATATTGCACTTTTATATCTTCTGAGTCTTCTTGCTCAGAACTATCATTTTCTGCATTTTTAGGCAAAACAAAATTATCTTCTGCAGCATTTTTGACATTTTCTAAGCTATGATTATTTTCTGACTCTGGGTCTTGTTTTGGCTTTCTATTAACAACCCTTTCTTTAATATGCCTGATTTTTCCACAAATTATTGCAGTTTCTCCGACTATTGTTTTATCTTTTATATAGCCTGCTGGTTCAGTTATTTCATCGCCAACAAGATGCACGATATCATAAAACTCAATTTTGCGAAGAGCACTCATATCTATCTCTTCTTCTTTATAATTTTCCTTTATGATCGCCTCTTGATCTTCTCTATAAACTTCGCCAGAAGTCATTGAACACTTAAAGCTATAATCTTCATATTTTTCTTTTAAATATTCTTCACAAATTTTGCAAAGTTTTTTTTGTTCGGCATGATCATATGACAAATTATCCACAACAAAATTTATGTGAAAACACAAATTTTCTTCAGTCACATTATTAACCATAAAAGATATTGACGAATATTCTTTCCTTATGAATTTTGTGAAATCATCAGCAATTCTTTGCTCACTAATAAAGTTTTTTGTGAACCTTATTTCATAAGAATAAGCTTTTGGTACCGAACTTAAAATATAATCATTAACCTTTTCTTTTGTTTGTTTTGAAAGCAAAATTCCATCTTTATATAAAATTTCAATCACACAAAAATCTGCCGTCTCATTCAGACATGCAGATTTAAGCGTAAACTTATATTCATTTTCTGTAAGCTCATTAATTTTATCTATAAGTGGTATGTTTTCCAAGGGTTAAATTTCTCCTACAAAAGCAGTTTCATTAGTCCGAAGCCATTATGAACGATATGATTTATGTCTAAAAACACAATAAGTGCAAGCAAAACAAACAAACCAATCGTGTGAATCATTCCTTCAATTTTTCTTGGAACGGGCTTTCTGAATATCATTTCTATAAGCACAAATATTGCTCTTGCACCATCAAGCGACGGCACTGGAAGCAGGTTGAACACTGCAAGATTCATTGCCAAGAGTGGAATTAAAAGCAAGAATGGTTCAATTCCCCAACTGCTAATTTCAGCAATTTGTGAAACGGCAGTAACTGTTCCTCCAGCTTCTGCAAGCGAGATTGCACCAGTAAATAGACCTGCAAGCGATGACAAAATTAAGCCACAAAGATAGAAACAGAATGGCCAAGCCTTTAAAACACACTCAAAGAAAGTATATTTTTCTTGAACCACTTGTTGAATTACACCAATTCCTGTGCCTGCTTTTGCATAAGTTAGGCTTGCATAAATTTCTTTAGATTCATCACCTTCTAAAAGCAGTTTTATATTTGCTTCAGAACCATAAGAATTTGTTTCATCTCCAGCTTCTGCATCTGCCTTATTTTTATAAACACTGCTTAAATATTCTTTTAAAGCTCCACCTTTGCCCGCCTTGTCACCAGCTTCGGCATCAACACTTGTGCTAATTTTTATTATTTCATCAGAAAACTTTTCAGTTGAAAGCTCTAAAATTTCTCCACTTTCAGTTTTTTGCCAGAGTTTTCCCTTTAAATTTTCATCATAAGAAACAAAATAAAATGCTGGGAGATTTTTTCTTTGTGTTGTTACATCAACAATTTTGCCATCACGATTTACTGTTACAACAATGTCTTCACCTTCTTTGCACTTGGCAAGCATATCATTAAAATTTCTATACGCCTCAACGGTTTTGCCATTAACGGATACTATGACATCGCCTCTTTGAAGTGCGGTTTGAGTAGGCACAACAGCTGTTATTTTTGCAGTTGAAAAGCCCGTTACAAGTAAATAAATTACTGAAATTAACACACCAAACAAAAAGTTAAACGCAACACCAGAAAGAAGAACAATAAGTCTTTTCCAACCTGGCATTGTATTGAAAGCACCCGGTCTATCTTTTCCATCTTCATCTTCGCCTTCAAATGCACAATATCCACCAAGTGGAAGAGCTCTTACTGAAAACTTTTCACCATCTTTTTTTGTTTTTTGATATAGCTTTGGTCCAAAACCAATAGAAAATTCATTTATTTTGAAGCCAAAAATTTTACCAGCACAATAATGCCCAAATTCATGGACAGTGATTAGCACAAGCAAAACTATGATGGCAAGCAATATATACAATACAATCATTTAGGAACTCCTTAATAAATATTATGAAAAATCAAATGTTTTATACTAAAAACAATGCAAAAACAATGGTTATTAGCGTTGCTGTGAACATTAAACCATCAATTCTGTCCATTACTCCGCCATGACCTGGAAAAATATTTCCTAAGTCTTTGACTCCAACCTTACGCTTTAGAGCAGATTCACAAAGGTCGCCAAGCTGAGTGAGCAATGAACCAAAAAGTCCAACAATGGCAAATATAGCAATGTATAGTGTTAAATTATCTTTTATGCTCGCTGAAAAATATGGGGTGAAATAGAAAAATATGAATGAGCACGCTGCACCAACAAGCCCACCAAAGAGCCCACCAATCATGCCCTCAACTGACTTGTTTGGAGAAACTTCTGGACAAAACTTATGTTTGCCAAACGATATTCCAAATAAAAATGCACTTGTATCAGTTAACATTGTAACTGCAAATGCCAAAATTATGCCCATGTATGAAACATTATAACTTAAATGATTGAGCATAAAAAATAACGATATCAGCAAAACTGGATATGCAAAAATTTGCATTGAGTTTTTTGTTTTATCAAAAAGTTTGCTATTTTGCACATCTATATCTGTTTCTGATGTTCCGTTTTTTCGCTTAATTGCATAGGTTATAATTTCTGTTACAAGCAAATATGCAACCAATATTATTGCAACTAATGCTATACAGCCCAGACCAACAAAAACATTTTTTTCTAAATTAAAAATAATACAAATTGATGCAGGAACTAGATATAGACTATAATCAACTTTTTTGCCTGCTTTTTTATATGCTTTTGAAGTTTCATATAATGCCCCATAACTTAACAAAAGCACAAATATATCAAATATTATATTATGGAACTGTTTGAGCATTATAAATGCAACTGTGAAAAGCAAAATTACCGCACCAGTTAACGTTCTCTTTAGCATAAACTACCTCTATTTTCCAAATCTGCGATTTCTTTTTTGATATTCAATTATGCACGCATCCAAATCTTCACCCTGAAACTCTGGCCAATGCTTTTTAACAAAATATAGTTCTGCATAAGGCATATTATATAACATAAATCCACTAATTCTCTGCTCTCCACTGGTTCTTACCAAAAGATCAACATCTGGCATTTCACCTGTTGTGAGATATTTTTTAAAACTTTCTTCAGTTACAGACTTTGGATCAACCTTTTCTTTAAGCATTTTCTTTGTTGCGTTTATAATATCATTTCTTCCACCATAAGCAAAGGCAATATTTACTGTGCCTTTTGTGCAATTAGCCGTATTTTTTTCAACTTTATCTATAATTTTAAGTATGTCTTTTGGAAGCATTGTTCTATCGCCTGTGTGATGAAAACGATAATCATGTTTTACAAGATTTTTTTCTAATTTTTCTACTTCTCTGAAAAGATCAAATAAGTAATCAATTTCATCTTTGCTTCTATTAAAGTTTTCAGTTGAAAAACAAAAAAATGTTAAATTTTCAAAATTTAACTCTGAACCTCTACGAACCACTCTCTTTAATGCCTCAAAGCCCTCTTTGTGACCAAGCAGCGTTGGAAGTGCTCTTAACCTTGCCCATCTTCTGTTTCCATCACAAATAAAAGCAATATGCTTTGGCATATTGTTTTTATCTATAAGATTTTCATCTGCATTATTTTTTTTCTTCTTTCTAAAAAACATATTGCTCCTAATCTTTAATAACAAAATCTCCAATAATTAAAGTTATTTTATTTCCATTTTTGCGAACGCCACAAACAAGTTTTTGATTGCACTCGCCATCTGGTTTTGAATTTGTTATGACCTCTATTTCATTATATCCCTTTTCTTTTAAAATCTTGCTGGCATATTCTAAATTCTCTCCAACAAGACTATTTAATTCATACATTTTAAACCTGCATAATTTCTTTTTCTTTTTCATCCATAAGCTTGTCTATTTTTGCAGAGGTTTCATCAAGCCTTTTTTGAACCTCTTTTTCATAAGTTGCCTCTTCATCTTCTGTTATCTCAGAGTCTTTTTTTAATTTCTTTAATTCTTCAATGGCATCTCTTCTTGCATTTCTGCAAATTACCTTTGTGTCTTCAACAAGCTTTCTTGTATTTTTTACAAGCTCTCTTCTTCTCTCTTCTGTTAGCATTGGAAAATTAAGCCTAATGATTCTGCCGTCATCAGTTGGTGTTAAACCTAAATCTGATGCCATTATTGCCTTAGAAATATTTTTTACATTAGACACATCCCAAGGAGAAATTACAAGTTGTCTTGCCTCTGGAACTGATATGTTTGCAATGTGATTTATTGGTGTTGGTGTGCCATAATAGTCCACCATAATTTTATCTAATATATGTG
>CAOJFR010000013.1 GCA_948434855.1 uncultured Clostridia bacterium
TGTTTTTCCTCCTTTTTTGCAGTACACTAAATTATACGCCCCCCCCCCCCCTTAAATTTCAATAATATTTTTAAAATTGTCATTAATTTTTTTCACAAAAGTAAAAAGATACAATTTTATGCATCTTTTTTTACTTTTTTACTTTGTTTAATTTTTTTTATCATTAATTTTCTTTTTTTTTGGTCTTTTTTATTAAAATTTAATTCAATGACTTTCAAATATTCATTTTCGGCTCTGTCTATAATTTCTTGCCAAGTGAAATATAATGTCTTTTTAGCATTTTTGCAAACAACTTCATATTCAGCTTTATCAGCAAATAAATTTATGATTTTATCAGCAAATTTATCAGTATCATTTTCTCCAATATAGCCATTTTTTCCATCTTCAATAACAGATGCAACAATTGTGTCTTTTAAAAAGATTGTTGGAGTTTCAAATACTGCAGCCTCACTTTTTACCAAGCCATCTGTGTCGTATGCTGATGGAAAGAATAAAAGATCTGATGCCGCATAATAATATTTTAATTTTTCACGCTCGTTTATTGCACCAATAAAACAAACTTCATTTTCAAGACCAAGTTTTTTACATTGTTTTTTATACTTTTCAATTTCACAACCACTGCCAACAAAAAGCATCTTAAATTTAAAACTTTTATCTTTAAGCTTTTTGCAAACCCTTAGTATGAAATCAATATTTTTAAGAGCATAAATTCTTCCAACAAATGTTATTAGCTTCTCTTCTGGTTTTACAATTTCAGATTTTAATGTCTTCAACTTTTTTTCATCAATTCCAGAGTTGTCCATATCACAGCCATTTGGAATAATAAACACCTTACCCTTAAAACCATAACTTCTTACAAGCTCTTTAAGTTTAGGGTTCATCGTCCAAAGTTCATTACAATTATTAAATGCCTTAGCTATATAACTAACAAGCATTTCTGATAAAATTTTGCTACCTGTTACCCTTTTAAAATCTTGATAAAACTGACTATGACAAGTTATGATTACCGGTATATTATTTTTATTTGCATATTCAATTCCAAACTTTCCAACCGTAAAAGGACTATGAACATGAACAATATCAAACTTTTCTGTTTTTAAAATTTTCTTTAAATTTTTATCCATATTTGGAAGTGAAATGTTATATTCACCTATTCTTATAGGTGAAATTTTGCATCTTACAACCCTGTAAGGAAAATTGTCAATATATGTTTTGTCCGCACTTTTTGGCACAAAAACAGTAACATCATGTTTTTGGGCTAACAAACTAGCATAGTTGTTAACAACCAGTGACACGCCGTCTATGATTGGATAGTAAGAATCCACAAAAAAAGCTATCTTAAGTTTTTTACCTTCCATAAAATTAATTTTCCCTTATACTCCATATTATTATAACAAATAAAAATAATTTTTCAAATATTATAAGACATTTTATCTACAAATTTCAACATAATTTATATGCAAAACGAAATAGCGAATGTTTTTCATAACTTTATTTGTAATATTGTAATTATAAACTAGATTTTTTTGAAGATTTATTCTAAAATTATTTTATATTATAAATTTGGGAAATAATTTTTTTATGAATAATATTTATGTTAAATTATATAAAACTGCAAAAAAATTATATTTAAATGAAAACACGGGCCATGACTTTGGGCACATCAAACGATGCCTGAAATATGCAAAAGCTATTCAAGAAAATGAAGGCGGAGACTGGTTCATAATTTACACTTCTGTGCTTTTCCATGATATTCATAGAGTAATGTCAACCAACGAAAAAGGATATATTAGTGCAACGGATTCAATTCCATATATAAAGAACATATTAAATAAATTTAATATAGAAAAAAATGAGTTAAATAAAATTTTAGAGAATATTGAGTTACACGATAATAAAAATTTAACTGACGATATATCTATAGAACTTAAAATTTTACAAGATGCTGACATTATTGATGCTCTTGGGAAAAGAGGTCTAAAAAGAACTTTAAAATATTGCAAAACAAGAAATATTCCTTTATTTAATAAAAGCTATTCTCTTGATCATAAATCATATATTCCAAATATTTTTCCAATTTCAACAACACATTATGTTTACCGAACAATGTTGCCCGAAGCAAAATTAATTAAAACACCAACTGGAAAAATTATTGCCGAGAAAAAAACTGCAGTTTTACAAAAATTTATTGATAAAAGCATTAAAAAATATTCAAAATAAACCCTTGTATTTATTTGCAGCTTTAACAATTTTAAGACTGAGGAGTTTATTTTTAAATATAAATAATAATAGTTTAGCTAAAAAAAATGACGAGCATTGCCGTCATTTTTTATGGAGCTAATGACGGGGATCGGACCCAAGTCATAGGCTCAAAAATGCCCAAAATTACGGCATTTTTAAATTATTCTACTCAAATTAAACTCACTTTTTTGAGTGCTTTCAAACTTAAAATCTCCTGACAGTGCAGACATGCACTGTTTTTTTTTAAATTCCCTGAACTTCATTGTATATTGATGCTATCAAATATCGATACTTGTTCCTGACTTGAGGAGTGTCAGCGATTTTGCAAAGCTCATTAAAACGTTTCATAAAACTTCCAAGTTCCCTTGCTCTAGGCATGACACCGGAAACTTTATTTAAAATTTGCACTGGGAACAGAATCTCCTCGCCAATTCCTATTGGTTCAGAAGACTTTGCGAGTTTGCGGAACATCTTTTGCAACCGGCCGCACAAATTTGTATGAGTGTATTTTGTTAGCCTATCATACTCCTGAATTTGCTCGCAGATGTTCTGAAGATAGAGAAGGATTTTTGTTGTATCGTCAAACTCCTCTCCGTCGTTTTCCTCAGATAGACAGACAGATTGATTTTTATTATAATCTAATAATTTATTACTGGTATTTATATTTACATTACTTAATTTATTCTTCTTAATTTTATTATTTATTATATTACTAATATTACGCGTGCGAGAGCTTCCTTCTGCCTCAATATCCTCCTTTGTGCTTACCTCATTTTTGCATGCAAAAGGTATGTCTGTTTTAATCGTTTTTTCAACACAACCATTATCATATTTTTCTTTCATTTCTTTCAGTTTATACTTCGCTACAATTAATATATTTCTAACCTCATCCGGAATCTCTTCAGAGTAGTAGTCTATTTCCTTATTGGAGAACATCGCATCAAATATTGTCTGATATGCTAGCAACTGATGATCATTACTCTTCAGCCCTCGAATTAGATCATATATCATTCTATGAAGTGCTACACTTTGCCTCATGTATTTTCTCCAATTTTATTTTTTTCTTCTATCAGTGTTTTAAGCTTAATTTTGTGCCTATTTAGATTGTCTTTTGTATAACCTAATATCCACTGCAAATTTATATTTTCTTCTTCTAAGGTCATATTTTATCCCCCTTTAAAATTGCTATTTCCTTTTCTAATTTAACTATTTCTTTTATAACTTTCATATCTTCAGCTTTAATACTTCCAATCATTGATTTTAGTTTCAGATTTTCTTCAGATATTGGAATGTCTGGATACATTCTAGCTAGAAGTGGTTTTTGTTCCATAAGCTTCTCCTTTGTTATAAATTTTCAGTTTAAAAACTTTCACTCCCCAAAAAAAATGGCGTTTAAAGCCCTTTCAGGGCTTGCCTTTCGGCTCTTCAAATAAGTTTCTCTTTTTCAAAAATTCTTTTGATTTGAACCTTATTTCCCGTTCTCAAAAGGTCGTCATATATTATAACAACCAAAGAAAAGCCCTAGCACTTAATTTCTCAATATTTTGCCGACTTCTCGGCTAAAATAATTGAGAAAATTAAGCACTACACTGGCTTTTCATATATTTTATAAAGCTCAGGAATTATTCCTGTGCATATATTATTTAAAATGTCAAGATTACTCTTGTCATGCTTCTCGTCCTTGCCATGCCAATGACAAAAAACAATCGATGCTATGCTTGATAAAACCTTTGAATAGCTTTTACACAACTTTCGCATTTCTCCGATTACAAAGCCAATTTTTGACTTACTTTCTTCGTCTAAATCTAGCTTATTAATCTCATGCTCAAGTATTAAAAGTTTTGATAATAAAGCACCTTGTGCTTCTCTTCTGAGTTCTTTAATTGGTCTCTTTTGTTCCTGCATCGCTATCACTCCTTTGTTCCAAAAGTTTTGTTTCTTGTGGCTGTTCAATAGTTTTAACCTCAACTACTATATTTTGCTTTTTATTGTCTTTTTCATTTTTCTTTTGTTGCTGTTCCAACTTTTGTTCTTTTTTGTTTTGTTCTTTTGAAAGTTTCCTTTCTTCTTCGAACTCTTTGTTTTTTTCTTCATAGAATTTTTTTTCAAATTCTAAACCTTTTTTTCGAGCAAGCATGCACTCTTTTTTAAAGGTTTTAAATAACTTCTTATTCATTTTTTTCTGCATCTTATGCATGTATTTTTCAGTTCTCATGTCATAGTCAAATTTAAGTTCCTCTGACTCCTCAAAAAACTGCAAGTTCTTTCTCTTGAATTTTAAAGCTAGCTCATTCCTTTCCAAAATTTGACTTAGATAAAATTTATATTCTGCCATTTGAGCATCAAAAAACATGTCAAAATCTTTATCTTCTTTAAATAATACTGAATCAGGTTTCAACTCCCTAAATATCTTAATATAAAAATCATTAAGCTCTTTAACTGTTTCAAACTTTAATTCTATCATGCGACTTGCACCTCTACTTTTGGTTTTTCTCTTACTTCTGCTACTCTAATTTTTGTGTCATAACAGAAGTCTTTTTCAGGTTTTGCTCCCTCATAAAATTCTATTTGTTTACCCTTGCTATCGTAGCAAGCATAAATATCTCCGTTATAGTGATATTCTCTGAATTCATCAACAAGCTCTAAATTATTAGTATTTTTAAATTCAAGAGCCTTGTCATAACTATAAAAGACTGCAACTGTTACTATTGTTTTTCTTAAAACATTCATGCGGTTATATTCATTATCAATATATAGCGGTCTTAAATATTCAAAGGCATTTTCCCTTATACTATCGTTGAGTTTTTTTAAATCTTGAACATCCATTGTATAAAGAATATCATCATGTCTAACCCATGAATATGCCATTTCTGCAGGTCTTGGGAAAGACTTCCAATCATGGCTATGTATTTTACCTTTTTGAGCTTCTTCTATATGAACACAAGCACATGGCTCTAACAAGTTATAATCATATTCGTTATTTGGAATCATAAACTTGTCTTCTTCAATGTCATAAGCTTCAAGTTCTTCAAAATCAACATCTTTCAACTTGAAGTTTGAATGAACACAATGTGGTCGTGGTGGTGGAGTGAATTTTCGGTTAAGTTTTTCTTGCAACTCATTGATTTGCCTTAAACACTCTTCATAACGCACTTTATCATGCATCTCCATAATGCCCAAAATTGCATTTAGAGTTCCTTTTCCACAGCCAAACTTTCCAAAGATTATTCTTATTCCTGACTGTAATTTTACATATGGCATTTATTTTTCCTAAAAATATTATTTTATATTGATTTTTTTATTTATTTGGTATATACTAATATTAGTAACAAGCAATCAATTAACCAACATTGAGCCTCTGTTACCGTTGATTTATTCAACAAGCAGATTGGGAAAGCTGAAAGGCTTTCTTTTTATTTGCGTCCTTTTAGTTCTTTTAATGCTTTTCTATTTCCTGAACTGATAAAATGACTCTTATTTTTTACAGCTTCCTTTTTCATTTGATTAGCATTCTTCACTGAAACATTATATTTTGGATCACCCACTTGAAACTTTTCACCTATCTTAATAGGCTTTCCCTCATTGTCTTTTGTTTTTATATATGGGTTGTATTTTTCCACTTGTCCTTTTTTATTTTTAACCTCAAGCTTTCCACCAGACTGAACCTTTATTACAGCAAGCTCATCATTTTTATTTGAATCAACCGTAACAGTTTCACGATATAGAATATTTTTCTTATCTTTATATTTTGGTTTTTTATAGTTGTTATTATCTTGTAGAAATTCATCCCTTGTCATGATTATTGTGCCATTAACTATTTTTTGAGATACATTTTTCCCATATCTCTTTGCAAGTTTTCTCTCAACTTTTGTTTGGTGTTTTATGAGACTGTCAATTGTTGAATCAGCTTTTTTTGCCATTCTTGCAATCTTCTTGTCATCACAATCAAAGTTATTTTTTAAAATTTCTTTTATATCAAGGTAACCCATAAGTTAATACTTCCTTTGTTTTATTTTTAAGGTGCTGCACGAAACAGCACCTTTTTAGTAAATTTCTGCGTCAAACTCCAAACTTGCACTTGAGTGATTTGCTGTTAACATTCCTGGTCCTTCCATTGAGTTGTTTTCTCCGCTTTTTCTGTTAACCTTTATACAAACAATTTGCTTGCTAGATGCCCAAATATCAAGCTCCATGCTTCCAATATTAACACCAACATTATTTGGCTTCAAAAACCTAAATGCTCCTGAATAACTAAGCGCTGGCAATGTTCTCATTTCAGTTGGCAGGTTTATAAGTATAACTGCCTTGGTTGAGCTTTCGGAAACTCCAGTTCCAAAAACTTGCCAATCACTATTTTCAATTTTTATATAAAACCTTTGACAGTCAGCTAGTTCAGATGTCTTTGTCTTTGGAACAAATGCTGTTGCTTTTGTTCCAACTTCAAGTTTAGCCCAGCTAATTAAAACATTATTTGCTGAAATAGTAAAAACTCCGTTTTCGTAGTTTGCAGAAACAGTGCCATTGCTTTGGTCAACAGATGCAGTGAGTGTTCCTGTTGGTGGTGGGTTTTCAAATGTCTGAGTTATTGTTCCATTTAACAAAATACCATTTTCCTTAACAATGACTTGTGTCTCTTCTTCTTCAAGTCTCCAACGATCTACAGAATATAAATCATAAGATGGTTGTGAACCTAGAGCATCTCTTCTATATATTGTTAAACCTCTTTGATTAATTCTAAAATCGCCATTTATAAGCAAATTTGTGTTTGAATAATTAGAAAAAACCAAGTTAAGTGAATTGTTTAAGTTATTAAGTTTATTTTCTAGCTGTTTCATTTTTAATTCAATTTCAGTAATTTTTTCTTGGTCTTCATCAAGATTTTTTATTTGCTCTTTTATAAGCTCAAAGTCATTTTTAAACTCTTCAAATGAGTTTTTGAAATATTCGTCCTCGCTCTCTATAAACTTCAGTCTATAAGAAAAGTCTGCAAAATTATCTTCCAGCATTTCTATTCTTGATGCGTAGCTTGAGCTTGCAGAAGTTGTTGGTGTTTCCTTTTTCCCTGTGTCCGAATTTTTATAAAACATGAAATAATACACACAGCCACCAGCAATAGCTAGTGCTAAGATTATGGATGTTATTATTAAAAAGATTTTCGTAATTTTTTTCATAAGTGCTCCTTTTTATCTAAGAACAAATATTTGTTCTAGCATCATAGTTTCAACATAAAATTTCACTGTTGATTCCCACTTTATTGTTAAATAATTATCTTTCTCGCATACTACATAAAAAGTCATTTGATTTTTATCATAGTAGTCAATTCTGCCAACTTCTGATGTTATTGGATTGTTTGTTGAAATTGTAAGTGTTCCGTTTCCAACCATATCTGAGTTGCTTAAATTTTCATGCCAGGCATGATTTTCATCTGAGCCAATGAACGACCAGCCATATATTGAATTTGGCGAACCACCTGCAAATTCCCTTCCGTCCATTACTAAAATTGAACTTGCAACAACTTTGATTTTATCTCCAGCTTTAAGACCTTCCACCCTTATACTTGCCTTATTTTCGTTTGCTGAACCATAAATAGAAGTTCCATTTTCTGCTGAGCTTGTTATATCTACATAGTTTTTATATAGAGCTATAAAAGTTGTGTTCTTCTTAATTTTAACGCTATTAATGTCTACCAAATCAGATCCATTTTCGCTCCAACCATAAAACTTTTCATCTGTAATTGTTGGCGCTTTTGGAAAATCATTTCTGCCAACATTTTGAGTATTTAAAATTTCCCCTCTTGAGCTGAATTTAACTTCATACAGGCGTTCTTCATATATTCCATAAAGCACTAAGTTGTTAGAAATTTTAATAGTTGATGCATTTATTTTTGAACCACCTTTTGTATAAGACCAGCCAATGTTTTCATAGCCAACTTTTTCAATAACTGGTAACTTAATCTCTGAACCTTTTTTGAACTCTAATATCTTTGAATTTTCGGCATCAGAAACAAACATAACTTTGCACATGTCTGCATCTGGGTTATAGGCATTTTCTATTTTTTTAACTTCAATTTCAAAGTTTTCACGCTCAAAATATTTGAGCCAGTGTCCATAAGCTTTAAGTCCACCTTCACTTGAAATTTTTATGTTGGTATACTCTTTATAAAAGAAGAAATCTATTTTGAGTGTGTCTTCAATCTTTACATTGTTATTTTCATCAAAAAAAGCATTATTAAAATATGCACTAATTGAATTGTTAAAAATTTCAGTTCTTAGTGGTGTATCATTTATAAAAACTATATAATCATTTCCACTTAGCACAAATGTTTCATCAGATTTAATTGTAGTTGAATAATGGTTTTCTTTATCAGAAAACTCTTGTTTCAAAACAATGTTATCAAAGTTATACTTAGTAGATTCTAGTGTTTTTTCAATCGTCACTGTTGGCTTTTTAAAAACACTTCCTATAGTCCCAAAAACCCCACCGCTTGCACTATAATATTCATTCAAGCTATAGCATGCATAACCAGCTAGCCCAAGAACCGCAAAAACTAATATAGTCAAGCAAGCAATTTTTACTCCTTCTTTTCCAATAGCTGCAAAAAAACCAAAAGCAATTATTATGACTATTAATAATGAAGGAAGCCAAGATAATCCAAATAAAGATAATAACATACTAGTCCACCTCCAAAATGTAATTATTTAATTTTTGGTTTATTTCAACGCCATTGATTTTATGAACAAAGAAAACATCTGTGTTAATGCTAATTGTTTCATAACCTAAGAATTTAGGGTTTGAAAAATCAATATTAACATTTAATCTGAATTTTCCTGCAGCTGAACCAAATGCATTTTTAAAATTTTCACAAATACTTAAAACTCCGTCTTCAAAAACAAAGTCTTTGTCTGTTACTTCATATATGTTAGAAGAAGTTGCATAATCAAAAGTATTTTCTGATGTTACGCCAAAGTTTTCAACTCCCTTATAGTAGTTAATCAAGCTATCATGTGCAGAAGAAGAAATTTTGTCATCAACCTTTACATAAGCTGCAAAAGCTGATTGCACTGTTTCATTAACTTTACCCCATACTCTATCGCCCTTATTGAGTTTTGTGTATGTTGTGCCGTTCCTGCTATAATATTGGAAGTAATCGCCAAAAATTAGTTTTCTTCCACCGTCAGTTCCATTTTGCATTCCACTGCAATAGTCATAAATTCTTTCAAGGATATATAGAATATCGCATGAATAATAATTGTAATCATAGTAGAAAGCTGTGTCCCCAAGACCTACTTTTAAATCGCCTTCAAAATCACTTTTGTTATTTGTCTGATAGTTTTTTGAATTTATATAAAACTCACTTGTGGTTGAAAATTCAGCATTATTATTTAATGGGCTTAATCCAAACAATTCAGTTTCTTCGCCTGAGCCAATTTGAATTAAAAATTTGAAATCATCTTCAAGCATTTTATTCAGAATTGTGCTATCTTCTTGCCATTGCATTTCATTTCCGACAGAAGAACCAACATAAGTGTAAACAGATAGATTTCTATAATCTGCGTTGCCTTTGTAAATATTTCTATATTTAGTAATATATTCTTTCCATACAAGAAGTCCACGACCCGGATCTTTTTCTCTTTTTGATCCTATTGTTTTTGTTCCAACAGTGGAGTAGTCTGCAGTAAAATCTAAGCTATTGCTATTAGAAATAAACTGAATGCAGTAACTCTTAAATTCTTTTTCTGTTTCATCCCAAATTGAGTTTATAACAACTTCATAAAAGTTTTTGTGAATATTGACTTCCCAAAAGTATTTCTCGTATGTTCCAGTTACTCCATTGTAGTCATAAGTTATTTTTTGTTTGTCTACATTGAATGTGTAATTCACATATTTGGTCGGCATAAATAATATCATGCAAAGCCACCAACCAATAATAATTAATATTGGAAGTGCTGCAATTACTGAACCAACTATCGCAAATATTTTTTTCTTTTCCATAGTAACTCCTAAATATTATTTAAAAACTTTAGTCCTACAATGTTGAAGAACTTAAGCACAGGTTCTGTGAATTCAGGCAACCAGTTTTGCCACCTGCAGAGAGCAACAAAGCCAATAAAGACTGCAACTAGAACAACAAGAACCAAAAGTGTTATAAAAAACTTTTTCATAGCAACAAACCCCCTTTTAAAATTTGTTGGTGCAGAAGAGTAGATTTGAACTACTGACACAGGGATTTTCAGTCCCTTGCTCTACCAAGCTGAGCTACTTCCACAAGTGTGGTGGATATTTATAAAACAAAGGAAGTTTTACTTAAAATTACTGGATAATTTGCACATTTACCATATCAAAATAGTTTTGCAGAAGCTTTGACTAACCACCACACAATCAAAAGTTCTGCAGATGTCCGTCTGTCCGGACTGCCTCACATGGAAGAATACGTTTTGCTTAGTCCACTAGCTTTTATTTTTGCTAGCGATGTCGCAAGCTTCTTTAATGTTAAAATTACTTTATTCTGCTTCTTCAACATGAAAGAAGTGTGTTTCTTTTGGAAGAAATACATCATCCAAGAAATTTTTTTCTATGATTTCCTGAACTGCTCCAACTGAAAGCTTGTCTTCTTCCATAAAGTTTTCTCTGAAGAAATTATCAACTTCATGAAAAGCTTCTTGCATTCCTTCAGACATTGCATAAATCAAAAACATTTTTAAAGTGCCTTGCATGAGTTCCAAACTTTTGACAATTTTCTTCTGTAAGTCTTTTGTTTCTTTTTTAACAGGCTTAAGTTCCCTAAAGGTCACAATAAAATTTTCTATAGTTTTTTCATAAACTTCTGCTACATTCATAGTTCTTCTCCTGCTTCATTAATTTCTTCTGAGATTGTTACATATTTTATTAATTGTTCAAAAACATCATCTATGGTTTTACATCGGACTTTTTCAAAGTATTTTCCACCAAAGTTTTTTATGTTCTGAAGGTTTAAAACTATCTGCTTTCTTAGCCTTTCTGTTGTCCATTCTTCAGGCTTGATTTCCTTGTAAAAATCAATATAGTTTTTTATGTAATCTTCAAAGTTTTTCTCTTTCATACAACTACACCCCCATAGTTATCGACCCAGTCAATATCTTGCTGAAGTGTTTGTGCTGCATATTGTTTTGAACTATAAAAGTCAATATCTGAATAGTCAGTAAAGCCTATATACTTTTGCCCATGCATAACAACAATATGAGTTCTTCTTGATTTCCATTGATAAATTTTGCCACCATAGTTCTTCCCTTCGATTGTATCCAACAACTCAATATCTTCGCAGTTCTCTTCTAGGCAGCCTAAAAATTCTTCTTTCAATTTGTTTTCTTCTGTCATTGTGTTTCTCCTAAATATTTGCTTCCCTTGAAGCTTTTTTAGTTGCTTTTTTATCTAGTTCTTGATTAAGTTTCTTGAGGTAATCGTTATAATATTTTTCATCTTCAGGCGTTTTTTTGTAGTCACATTTCAAACGCGTAACTCTTTCGATTTCGCTTAAAATATCACTTCGCCTAAGCTTTGATTTATTAGTCTGAGCTTGCATTTTTTATTTCTCCAACTTCGTCATTCAAAATGCCGGCATCAATAGCCATGTTTACGAGGTCTTCCCATGTTAATGAAAGACTCTTCCCATTGTTTTCATTTACCACTATTGGTGTTCTAGAAATTGCTCCAAGCTCTAAGCTAAACTTGGTTACAATGCCGGTTTCTTCATCTTCAAGTGTTAAATTCCCAACAACTTCACTTAAAAAGTTTGTTTTTTTGATTGTTCCATAAGATTTTTTAGTCTTTTCATCATCTGCTGCAGAACTTCCTCCAGACATTACTGGTGTAGTATTGTTGATTATTTCATCAATCTCTGCTTGGTTCTGGTCTCTATAGTCATCATAAAAACATTCTTCTAAGTCTGAGACAGTGCCTTCTTCTTGGTTTAATTCGTTTTTTTGTGTGTTTTTGGTTGTTTCTTCCATGTTTTTGCTCCTTTATTTTACTAAGTTTCTTAGTTATTTAATTAAAAAATAATTAAATATTTTAGTTATGTCAACTAAAATAACTAAGTTTTTTAATAATTTACTAAATTTTTAGATAAAAATTGAAATAAAAATCAAAAATCTTATTATTAAATTTAAGGAGATTTTGTTATGGAACAAATAAAATTTAAAAACAACTTACTATCACTAAGAAACGAAACAAAGCTAAGTCAACAGGAATTTGGAAAAATGTTTGGCATAAAACAAGGAACTTATTGTAACTATGAAAAAGGTATTACTGAACCTAGCATAGAAGTTATGATCAGAATTGCTGATCACTTTAAGGTCTCGTTAGATTACATATTCAATAGACCATTTTCAAATAATTTAGGTCATTTAACAGAAAATCAAAGCAACTTTTTCAAAACTTTTTTATGCCTTAGCGAGACCAATCAAATGAAAACAGTTATTTATGTTGCCAATCTTCTTGCTAAAGAGTAATTGAATTTTTTTTATTTCATGACATACTTAGTTAAAAATAAAAACTAAGGAGAATGTTATGGAACTAACAAAAGAACAAAAAGACAACTTGCAATTCAGTTTGGACTCGCAAATGTTAAAGCTCGCTCAAAGGAATATTGAACTTTCTGACGAGTTAAAAAAAACGCTGAATTAATAACAGCGTATTTTCAATCTAGCCTTGATGACTTTTTAGAAAAACACAAAGAAAGCACTCTTAAAAGTGAAATTTTACTTTTAGGAGACCAACAAATGAAATATCAAGGAATTACCATACACAAAAACAAAAATTGTGATACATGGTATACTCGCTTCAGAGATATAAACGGAAAACAAATTTATATCTCAGCAAAAACACAGCAGCAATGCTATGATAAACTCAAAACAGAGTTAAACAAAAAACACAAGATATTATTAAACCCACCTAAAGAAAAAACCATTACCCTATTAGAATGGTTCAAAACATTTGTTAAAACATATAAAACAAATGTAAGCTACAGAACATTAAGTGATTATGAGAATAGCATAAATCACTTATCAGCACTGCACAACAAAGAGTTTGATAAAATTACAAGCCTTGAGATAATGCAAGAGCTAAACAAAATCAAAGCGGAAAGGTCAAGACAAAAAGCTTATGAGCTTTTAAGTATGCTTTTTGATAAAGCAATAAAAACCGATCTAATAAACAAGAACCCTCTACTTGCGATTGATAAACCGGACTACATAAGAAAAAATGGAATTCCATTCTCAAAAGAAGATGAAGAATTATTTATTAAAATTTGCAAAGAAAGAGATTTGGACATGTTTTTGGTAGGTTTATACGAAGGAATGAGAAGAGGAGAATTTTTAGCAATAACAGACAAAGACATCGATTTTGAACAAAGAACTATTGATATAAATAAATCTTTGCAAGCTTGCGGAAAGTTTGGACCTACAAAAAATCATAGTGATAGAATAGAGCCAATGTTTGACAAAGCCTTTGAAATTCTAAAAAAATATAAAGACAAAAAAGGAAGACTTTTCACAACTTCATATAGTGCAGCTGAAAAAATCTTCAATGAGATAAGAGATAAATATTTATCAAACAAAAAATATAGTATAAAATCATTCAGGTTCACATTTATCACTAAATGTGGAGAAATGAATATTCCAGAGCATATTTATCAAAAATGGGTAGGACATAGAGAAGGAAGCATGGTAACAAAACAAGTCTACACAAAAGTCAGGAACCATGCAGAACTAGAAAATATCAAGCTTTTCAATGAAAAATTAAACTCAGATTCTACTCAGTAAATAAAAATCATAAAAAAATGACACTATTCCTAGTGCCAAATTCGTTATATAATCACAAAATATTGTGATGTTGGAGCTAATGACGGGGATCGGACCCGTGACCTCCGCATTACCAATGCGGTGCACTACCACTGTGCTACATTAGCATAAAATTAATACCCTTAGATTATATATTTATGCTTCTATTTTGTCAAGGGTATTAATTTTGTTTTTATTTTATTTCATCTTCTGTTGCCTTTTTAATTGAAAGTCCTATCCTCTTTTTCGCAACATCTAAATTTATTACTTTAACTTTAACTATCTGCCCAACTGTAAGTTCTTCACTTGGATGTTTAATATATCTTTCACAAATTTCTGAAATATGCACAAGACCATCTTGATGAACTCCAATATCTACAAATGCACCAAAGTCTATAACATTTCGTACTGTTCCAGTAAGCACCATTCCGATGCTAAGATCTTCCATACCAAGCACATCAGTTCTAAGCTCTATATGTTCTGCCTCTTCACGAATATCTCGGCCTGGTTTAACAAGCTCTGACACAATATCATTCATTGTTGGAACACCAATTCCTATTTCACTAGCAACTTTTGCCTCTCCATATTCGCTAACAAGCTCAGGAAGTTTGCTAACTTTTCCCGACTTAACATCTTCTTCTGTCATCTTAAAAATCTTAAGCAACTTCCTTGCGCCATCATAACTTTCAGGGTGAACAGAAGTGTTATCTAAAATCTCTTCACCTCCAACAATTCTTAAGAAACCTGCACACTGCTCATATGCCTTATTTCCAAGTTTTGGAACATTTAACATATCTTCCCTAGTTTCAAATGCACCATTTTTCTCACGATAAGTTACAATACTTTTTGCAAGACCTTCATTAAGTCCTGAAACTCTTTTTAAAAGACTTGGGCTTGCTGTATTAAGGTCAACACCAACAGCGTTAACACAATCTTCAACAACACCATCTAAAACCTCTGTAAGCCTTTTTTGAGGCATATCGTGCTGATATTGTCCAACACCAATACTTTTAACATCAACCTTAATAAGTTCTGCAAGTGGGTCTTGAAGACGCCTTGCAATTGAAACTGCACTTCTAAGATTTACATTCATATTAGGGAACTCTTCTGCACCAAGTTTGCTGGCTGAATAAATTGAAGCACCTGCTTCTGAAACCACTGCATATCCAACTTTTCTTGATAATGTCTTAATAAGATCCGCACAGAAAATTTCACTTTCTTTACTAGCTGTTCCATTTCCTATTGATATAACATCAACTGAATATTTTGATATAAGCTTTGTCATAATAGCTTTTGCTTCATCAGTCTTTTTAAATGGTTCTGTTGGGTAAATAACAGCCGTGTCAAGCACTGTTCCATTTTCATCAATAACTGCAAGTTTGCAACCCATTCTATAACCTGGGTCAAAACCTAAAATTCTCTTGCCTTTTAGTGGAGCTTCCATTAAAAGTGGTTTAAGATTAATTTCAAAGTTTTTAATTGCTTGTTCGTTAGCAGTGTCTGTTAAATCAGACCTAATTTCTCTCTCAAGACTTGGCTCAATAAGCCTTTCAAAAGAGTCGCTATGCACTTCTTTTAAAATATCAGCAAATATTGTGCCATTCTTAATCTTATAACTGTCCGCAATAATTTCTAAACACTTTTCTTCATTAAACTCAAGTTCAACCTTTAAAAAGTCTTCTTTTTCTCCCCTGTTAATAGCAAGAATTCTGTGAGATGGAATTTTGCTTACTTCTTGCTTAAAGCCATCATAAACGGCATAGGTGTCAGCAGAAGAGTTTTTATCATTTCCTTCTTTATCTTCAAACCTATCTTTGCTTGAATTATCAATAATCTTTTTTGTTGTCTTTTTAGTCTCTTTGGCCTTTTTTAAACTAGATGAAATAAACGCAGTTTTTTGAAGATATGTGCGAAGTTCTTTTCTAAGATCGCTGTCATCTGAAATTCTTTCAGCAACAATATCTTTTGCGCCAGCAATTGCCTCTTCAGTGTTAGAAACTCCTTTTTCTTCATTAACAAACTCACTAGCAATCTCTTCTAAGCTCTTATCGGTTTTTTCTTGTTTCATTATAATATCTGCAAGAGGCTCAAGTCCTTTAGCTATTGCAATTGTTGCCCTAGTTTGACGTTTTGGCTTAAATGGTCTATAAATGTCTTCAAGTTCAGTTAATGTTTTTGCCTCGTCAAGCTTTTTTATAATCTCATCGGTAAGCTTTCCTTGCTCATCAATAGTTTTTACAATAGTCTTTTTTCTATCTTCAAAATTTCTTAAATATGCAAGTCTATCTGCAAAGTTTCTAATAACCTGATCATCAAGGCTACCATGCATTTCTTTTCTATACCTTGCAATGAAAGGAATTGTGCTGCCCTCATCAAGCAAGTTAATTAAATTTTCAGAGTATTCAATTTTAATATTAAACTCTTTGGCTAATGCTTCTTTAATTTCCATAAAATACTTCCTTTTGTTTTTCAGCATTTTTGCTGCAATCACATTATAACAAAATCTAATATTTTTTCAAAGCAAAAACAATATTTAATTTGTTGATAATTCACCATAAAATTATTGACAATCTCCTTTTTTAAGCTATAAACATTTTTCTAAAAAATAAAAACTTAAAAACAAATATAAGACTTTAATAAAAACTAAAATTTAATTTTATGCGTTATTCCTTGCTTATAAATAGAATTTAATATAAAATAATATAAGCATTTAACATTTAAGGATAAGTATGCAAATAAAAATAAACAATGCAAGTTTTGGATTTAATGGCGAAGACCTTTTTAGCGGGGTCACTTTTGACATAACTTCTAAAGATAAAATCGCAATAATTGGCAGAAATGGATGTGGAAAAACAACACTTCTCAAAATTTTATCTGGCGAGTATGAGTTACATCAGCCAGACAACTGCCCTCCTGTTTTTGAAAAAATTGGAAACCCTAGCATTTTAACCTTAAGTCAAATGAAATTTGAAAATGAAACCATAACACTTTATGAAGAAGTTTTAAAATGCTACGAAAAACTTATAGCACTAGAAACTAAAATTGAAAATTTACAAAAAGAGCTTGAGATAAATTATGATGATAGAAAAGTTAATTTATTCTCTAAACTTCATGATGAATTTGAGTCTTTGGGCGGATACTCATATAAAGCAGAACTTGATGAGGTTCTTTCAACATTTGGATTTCTAGAATTTAAAGACAAAAAACTAGCTGAATTTTCCGGCGGTCAAAAAACAAAAATCGCTTTTATAAAATTAATCTTATCTAAACCAGACTTGTTATTGCTTGACGAACCAACAAACCATTTAGATATTAAAGCAGTAAACTGGCTTGAAAACTATATTAAAAATTATAAAAATGCTGTGGTTATCGTTTCACATGACAGAACATTTTTAGATAACACAATAAACGCAGTTTTTGAACTTTCGCACAAGAAATTAACCAAATATGTTGGCAATTACACAAAATTTTTAAAAATAAAAGAAGAAACTTATGAAAACAGACTAAAAGCATATGAAGCTCAACAAAGACAAATTGCTGACATTAAAGAGTTTATTGAAAGGTTTAGATATAAAGCTACAAAAGCTGCAGCAGTTCAATCTCGCATTAAAATGCTTGAAAAGATAGAAATCTTACCTAAGCCTGAAAAACCAGAAATAAAATCTTTTCATGCGAAAATAAAGCCTAATCAAGAAAGTGGAAATGAAGTCTTATCTTGCAAAAATTTAAAAATTGGCTATGACAAATCAAAACCATTGGCCTGTATTAATTTAAATTTGCTTAAAGGAGAAAGACTTGGAGTTATTGGTGGAAATGGTCTTGGGAAGTCTACTTTTCTTAAAGTTTTAACAGAAAAAAATGAGCCTCTATCTGGTCATTTTAAATTTGGCTATAACACAGAAATTGGCTATTTTGAACAAATTGATTCTGCCCTATATAGCACTAAAAGCATTTTTGAAGACTTTAATGAAACATTCCCTGACCTTTCTGGTGCAGAAGTAAGGAGTGCACTTGGTGCATTTCTATTTTCAGGAAATGATGTTAATAAAAAATTATGTGAACTTTCTGGTGGTGAAATCGTAAGACTTTCGCTTTGTAAATTGCTTCAAAAAAAACCAAACGTATTAATTTTGGATGAGCCAACAAACCACATGGATATAGTTGGAAAAGAAACGCTTGAAAGCCTGCTTTTAAGTTTTACTGGCACAATCATTTTTGTTTCTCATGATAGATATTTTATAAGCAAAATTTCAACAAAATTATTAATTTTTGAAGAAGGCAAGGCAACATTTTTTGATGGGTCTTACAAGGAATTTAAAGAACCATTTTCAAAACCAATGCTTGAAACTCAAGAAAATAAGCTTCCAAAAATTAAACCAGAGAAAATAGAATATCCAATAGATTATGGCGAAGAACCAGAAAATCCAATTTTATCTCTCTCACCATATATGGCTTCAAAAGAAAAAAACAGACTAACAAACAGACTTAAAAAAATTGAAGAATTATCAAAGACTGCAGAACAAAAATTAAAAAGTTTAAATGACGATTTTATTAGTCCAGAATTTGCCAGTGATTTCAAAAAACTTATGGAAATTCAAGCAGATATGGAACAAACACAAATTAACATTGATAGGTTTGCAGATGAATGGCTTGAAATCTCAGAAAATTTAACATTGCTTGAAAATATTTTATCTAAGCAAGATAATAATGAATAATATCTAAAATGTAAAAATATTTAAATTATTATTACAATATTACAATTAATATATATTTTATTATTTATTAAACTTTATAAAAATAATTTAATTTTTGTTTAAGTTAATTATGTTTTATATTGACGAATAAGTTAAATTTTTTTACAATATTATTAGAGTAATTTTAGGGGGCTACTAATGAAAATTAACGAATCTGGTGCTTTTATTTTAAGCGAAACAAAAAATGGTGAAAGAATTGTGTCTTGTGGTGGAAGAATTTCAACAAGACCAGGAACTGCAGTTGAACTTTATAAGGGTGCAACTGACAAGGAAAAAAATTTAAATTTAATAAGCAAAGTTGTTGCTTCTGGACACAAAACAATTTTGGAACATCATCACTTTAATATTGCCTTCAATAATGTGAGCATTTTTATTGAGCAATATTTAATAGAATTCAGACTAGCTTCTTATACAATTAAATCTGGCCGATATGTAAATTTTTCAAAGGCTGGTTTTAATTTGCCAAATGAATTTACTGACACACAAAAATCAAAAATTAAATCTCATTACAAAGAAATGTTTAAGCTATATGACAAGTTTGTTGCAGCAAACATTCCTGTTGAAGATGCAAGATTCATTTTGCCTTATGGTCTTAAAACTAATATTTATATGAGTCTTAATGCAAGAGAACTTATTCATGTTATTTGCACAATGATTTATGGTAGAGGCAAGCATTACTCAGAAGTTTATTCTCTTGGAATGCAACTAAAGTCTCAGTTTGATGAAAGATACCCAAGTCTTATTGAGGCAAATGCAAAATATTATACAGAAGATCTTTCTCTTAGCCTTATAGTTAAAAATGAGCCTGCAGGAAAACCAGAATATGTCACCCACTCTGCAGAGCTTGTATCTTTCACAGAAAATGCCTCAGAAAAACTTGATGACTTCGCAAAGTTTTGCGGTTATGACAAATTTGATTTTAAAACTGCACTTAAAGACAATAAACTTTCTAAACTTCTTGAGCACTTCAACTATACTTTTAAAGTAGAAAATTTCTCTCTAATTGTCCTAAAACACTACACTCGTCATAGAATGCAATCACTTTCAACTGCACCAATTGTAAACATTACAAACAGCAACAAATTTGTTATGCCAGAAAGCATTAAACAAAATGCTGAACTTAAAACACTATTTGAGGCTGCAATAAAGAAAAATAGAAAGCTATATAATTTGCTTGTTGCTGAAAATCTTAATCCATATTTAATGATATACATAACACCACATGCAACAGCAATTAATTTTGTTTCAACCATGAATGCAAGAGAACTTTTGCACTTTGCAAACCTCAGAACTTGCAATAGAGCACAATGGGAAATTAGATATCTTGCTGAATCTATGCTTAGTCAATTAAATAAAACTGACAAAAAAATGTTTACTGGTTTTGGCCCAAGCTGCTACACTTTTGGTGTTTGCCCAGAAGGCAGACTTTGTTGTGGAAAACAAGCAGAAATGAAAACAAAATATGATAACATGGAGTAATAATGGAAAATATAATTTTAGATGGAAAAGAGACATCAAAAGAAATAATTGAAGAGCTAAAACAAAAATTTGAAGCTAACCCAACCAGTAAAAAACTTGCTATAGTTTCTGTGGGTGATGACTATGGATCTGCAGTATATTGCAATATGAAAAAGAAAAAGGCTGAATATATTGGAATTGGATGTGAGGTTTTTCACTTTGAAGACAATGTTTCACAAGAAGAAGTTGAAAATAAAGTTAAAGAACTTGCAAATGACAACTCTTTTGCTGGCATAATGATTCAACATCCGCTTCCAAAGCATATAAATGAACAAAAATGTTTTAACCTTATTCCTGCAGAAAAAGATGTAGACGGACTTTCTGCAGAAAGCTTTGGACTTATTGCCCAAAGCGCACCTATATTTGTTCCAGCAACCGCTCTTGGAATTATGAAACTTTTTGAAAAATACAACATTAATCTTGTTGGAGAAGAAGTTTTGATGATTGGAAAAAGCCAAATTGTTGGACTTCCTCTCTCAGTTATGCTTATGAAGGCTGGTGCAACCGTAACCGTTGCACACTCAAGAACTAGAAATCTTTCTGATATGATTAAAAATTACAAAATTGTTATTGTTGCAATCGGAAAACCTGAACTAATAAAAGCAGACTGGTTCACAGAAGGACAAATTATTGTTGATGCAGGTTACAACACTGGAAATGTTGGTGATGTTGACCACAATGCCTATAATAAAGCATCTTTTTATACACCAGTTCCAGGTGGAGTTGGACCAATGACAATTGCATCACTCATGTCTCAAACAGCAACCGCAATTGAAAAACTAAGGTAACATTTTAAAATATTTTTAATATTATAATAAAAAGCAGGCTATTTCGTCTGTTTTTTTTATTATTCCAAATTTTTCGTGGTTGAGAATAATGCACACAAATGATAAAATTTATAATTAGACCAATCACAAAAGGAGCACAAAATATGGAAACTAACTTTGTTTATTATGTAAACAATATTTTTAAAAGTTCAAACGACAAAGAAGAAATTCAAATTTCACCTGAACAAATTTTTGAAATTCCATCAACAGAGATATCGGATATAAAAATACCAACAGAGAGCTCTGCAATAATTATCTTTAAAAACTCAATTGTTGGAAGGGATAAAGATGGAACTCCATTAATTGAAAATTTTAATCCAACAGATATAAAGCAATATGTTGTGACCAAAGAAAACTTTTTGACTTTGCCAAAGCTTTATACCAGATTCTCTGTTGCAAAAGATCTTATGGATGGATATATTGGGGCCTATGTTCTTAGAGATAACACCTTGTTTGTTATGACTGAAAAAATGAAAAATCTTTTTACACCAATTTTGGAAAATGAAATAAATGAACAAGGTTTTATTAAACCGCAACAAAATCAATCACAAAGAGCATAAATAAAAAATAGCATATTACTATGCTATTTTTTTATTCAAAAGCATTACACTTACTTTCTTCAGTATAAGGAAGATTCATTTCATTAATAAGGTCGTGTAAATATCCAGCTCTGTCATAATAAGATAAATCAGTTGAATTTTCAGACATCGTTTCTTCCATAAATTTAATAAACTTTGGATGCTTTGCGAGTCTTTTTATTATATTAACTCTACTATTTTCACCACTGAGATTTTTACGGTATAACACAAAATCATCATAAGTTTCTTCCCAATCTCTTGGATAAACCTCTGAATTATCTTTAGAAATTCCTCTGCCACCAAACCATGCAACACTAACTTTTTTAAGCAAATCTTCTCTTCCAATCTCAATAAGATGGTTTAATGTTGCAACCATAGACCATATAGGAAAATCTTTCTTCATCCACTGTGGTGAACAAGCTTTATGTTTTTTATTATAAGCTTCTTGTGCATTAAAAACATAATTACAAAAAGTGTATTTCCTAACATTTAATGGAAAAAGTGTAACACAATCTATTCCATAACCATTATCAGAAAGTGGAGAAAGAGCCTTAAGAATGCTTTCTGAACTCTGTGATATCTGCTCTTTTGCTGATAAAAATGGAAGTGTAGCCATAACATTAACATCAACTTCTATTCCATTTTCTTTTAAAAGCTTAACAGATTTTTTATATGTTTCATCATCTAGATGTTTAAATAAAAGTGTATCTCTAAGCTCAGAATTTGCCGTTTCAAAGCCAAGTTCAATAATAAATGTTCCAATTTCAGGATGTTTATTTTTAAACTCTATAAGTTTTTCTATTGCATTTGAAGCAACATAGTTTCCCTTTTCATCATAAGAACCAAGTGTTTGATAATGTGTTTCAAAAATAACATTTTGGATATTTTTTATTTCGTCTAATAGCTCATTAAGTTTTTCAAACACAACATCAAGGCATTCTTTTGGAAATTCATTATAATCTAATATTGAGCCAACAGAATCAAGCAAAATAGAATAAATATTTTGACCTTGTTTTTGTTTTTCTAAAATTGTAAGCTTAAATTTATCCATTTCCTTAGCAACAATCTCTGGTGTTAACTTAACATCACTTGCACCATAAGAACAAAAACAACATTGTCCAATTTTGCAACCAGGAGACATAAAAGAAATTTGTCCAAATGCATTCATAAAAAATTGATTAGAAAAATTACGTGGACTTTCACCATTTATTGAATTGCAAGATACAGTTGTGTTAACTTCTGTTCCCTTAATTTTTCTACTAAGGGCATATAAGTCTGCAAGCATACTGTCTTCTGGCAATGCTTTTTCATTTTTTTTCAAATTCTCCCAATTCATAAACATCTCCTCACTAATTAATTATTATTTCTTCCAAACTTTTCTTTTTAGCCCTTGGCAATAATTCATCTTCAAATCCAAAGCAGAGTGCCGAAATAAACATAAGATCTTTTGCAAAAATTTCCTGAAGCTCGTCTTCAATGGCAACAATATCATAAACCCATAGTGAACCAATTCCAAGTTCCGTTGCACGCAATAGTGCATTTTCAATGGATGCACCCATTGAAAAATAATATGGTCTAAGCCTATGCCCTTCTTGTTTTATTTGCTTATAATCCATAAACGCAAGAACCAGCTTGTTGCATTCTTTCATAATCTTTATAGTTGCAATGCCTGTTTCTTCATCATTTTCTTTACGGAGCTTTTGACTAAAAAGTTCAATAACCCTATTTTTTTCAGTTTCATTTAAAATGTAAAATTTCCAAGGCTGTCTATTTTTTGCAGATGGCGCAAGTCTAGCTGAATCTAAAATATCATAAATTTGTTCAATTTTAACCTCTCTGCTATTAAAATTGCGAACACTTTTTCTTTTTTCAATTATTCTTTTACACTCATCCATTTTTAACCTCAAATCAATTATAGCACAATAATTTAAAATTGTAAATACTGAATAAAAATCATATAAATGATAATTTTTTAGAAAAAAGCTAGCTATAAGCAAAATAATTTTAATTTATAACTATTGACTTTAAAATTATTTTTGTTTATAATATCCTTTGTTTACGGAGAGATATTTTTATGCAATTTTCTAATATAAATTATAACCTTTACAAAAGTTTTTTAGTGGTTTTTGAAACCAGAAACATTTCAAAAGCTGCAGAACTTTTATATATTTCGCAACCAGCTGTCAGCCACAATATAAAAGAACTAGAAAAACAATTAGACATTCAACTTTTTTATAAAAAAGCAAATGGTATGAATGCAACAAATGAGGCAGAAATTTTATATAGATATATTTCTAGTGCTTTCAATTCTATATGGAAAGGCGAACTAACAATTTCAGACATGGCAGGGCTCAAAACTGGTATTGTAAAAATTGGTATTCCTTCATATTTATCAGTTTTATATTTGTCAGATATTATAACTGAGTTTAGAAAGGTATATCCAAATATCAAAATAGAAATTGTTAGCAAGCCAACGCTTGACCTAATTAATATGCTTCAAACTCAAAACATTGATGTGCTTATTGATTGTCAACCAATTTCTGTTGAAAAGGGAAAAACTGAAGTTAAATATCTTAAATCGTTCTCTCACTGCTTTATTACAACTGACAAGTTTTTCATAGATAAAAAAGTTGGTGTAGAAACAATTAATTCTCTACCTTTAATAATTTCTTCTAGTGCTTCAGAGGAAATTAAACTCTTAAAAAGCTGTGTGTCAGACCTAAAGCTTAATCCAATCATTGAGGCTTGGACAGCAGAGTCCGTTTTAAAGTTAGTTAAAAAAGAAAATGGAATTGGCTATATCCAAGAAGACTATGTAAAGGAAGAAATTGAAAATGGCTCGCTCAAAAAATTTGATGTAACATTCACACTCCCAAAACTAGATATTTATTGTGGATATATAACAGATACTTTGGCTTATGCCTCAAAAAAGTTCATTGAATGGATAATTTCTAAGAATTAGTTAGTGCTAATTCTTTTTTATTCGTCAAAAATGTTTTCAATTTTTTAAGAGTTTATGATATTATAATATTAGGTGGATTATGAATAAATTTTATATTTGTTTTGATGTCGGCGGAACTGATATTAAAGCTGGCATAATTAATCAAAATGGAGAGGTTGTTTGCAAAGACAAAACTCCAACAAAAGAGGCTTTAAAAAATTCTTCGCTCGGTAAGGCACTTGTTACATTTGCCCAAAATTTATGCAACAATAATGGCTTTAAATTTTCAAAAGCTGCAGGAATGGGAGTTGGCTTACCAGGCCTTGTTGATATGAATAACGGCATTTTAAAGTATGCTGGCAATCTAAAAATTTCTGACTATAATATCGTTCAAGATATGAAAAACTATACATCCCACAATATTAAAATCGCAAATGACGCAGATCTTTGTGCTTTGGCAGAACTCAAAAATGGTGAAGGCAAAAACTACAACTCATTTGTTATGATTGCTATTGGCACTGGAATTGGCGCAGGCATCGTAATTAACAAAAATCTTATTCCAAATAGCTTTTCTGGAGAAGTTGGACACATGAAAATTGCTAGCAAGCATTCTAATAAATGTCACTGTGGAGAATATGATTGCTATGAAACTTTAGCAAGCACAAGAGCTTTAGTAAATCAAACAAAACAAGCAATGATAGAAAATCCAAAATCTAAGATGTGGAAAAATTATACTCCAGAAACAGTAACAGGCAAAACCATTTTTGAGTTTAAAGATGATCCAGTTGCAAAAAAAGTTTTAAAATCTTTTATCCAAAATCTTGGAGACGGCATAATAAATGTAGTAAATATACTAACACCAGAAGCCATTATTCTTAGTGGAGCTATTTCAAATCAAAAAGAAAACCTAATTGCCCCACTTGAAGAATATGTTAATAATCATATATTTGCCAGACTTGGCGGGTATAAAATAAAAATAGTTCCAGCATCAGGAACCAGCGATGCCGGAATAATTGGTGCAAGATATTTGTTTTAAAGGAGAAAATTATGAAGTTAAATTTAAATCATAGTTTAATTAAAGAGAATGAATTTTATAGCAAAGATTATCAAAAGAAAATTAAAGACATAAATTTTTTGCTACGTTCAGCCGATCAATCTGCAGGACTTGCTTGGGTTGACTGGCCACTTTGCTATGATAAAAAAGAATTTTTAAACATTCAAAAACTTGCAAAACACATAAATGAAAATAGTGATGCGCTTTTGGTTGTTGGAATTGGCGGATCCTATCTTGGTGCCAAAGCAGGTCTAGAACTTTTATCAAAAAAATCCAATGTTGAAATTTTGTTTGCTGGCACAAATTTAGATTATAGTGATCTTGGTGCAAAACTAGACTATCTTAAAGATAAAGATGTCACTGTAAACGTTGTTTCAAAATCTGGCACCACTGTAGAAATTCTATCAACCTTAAACATCATTGAACGCTTTATGCGAAACAAATATAAAAATGACTATAAAAAACGAATGATTTATACCACAGATAAACAAAAGGGATATCTCAGAGAATGTGCTGTGGCTGATGGAATAGAAACGCTTGTCGTTCCAGATAACATGGGCGGACGATATTCGGTGCTTTCTGCGGTTGGAATGCTTCCTTTTGCAGTTGCTGGAATTTCAATAAAAAAGGTTATGGAGGGTGCAATTCAGGCCTATAACGACCTAAAATCAGATGAACTTGAACTTAATTCAGCATATAGATATGCAGTTTATCGCCACCTAGTTCACAAAAAGTATGGAAAACAAGTA
The DNA here is from genome assembly GCA_948434855.1 of uncultured Clostridia bacterium. Lineage (GTDB taxonomy): Bacteria > Bacillota > Clostridia > Christensenellales > UBA1242 > RGIG1681. Next base: position 26,479 of record CAOJFR010000013.1, read on the forward strand.
GAGTTAATATCTTCATTTTCAAGCAAAATGTCATCCTTTGGTGCATGGCTTCAACAATTATATTGCGAAAGTGAAGGCAAAGACGGAAAAGGCCTATTTGTTTCCCCACTAACCTTCACCACAGACCTTCATTCGGTTGGTCAATTTATTCAACAGGGCTCATCAATTTTAACCGAAACTTTTATTGATATTGAATCACCACTTAAAGATAATGCAATCTTAAATGTACCACTTGGCAGTCCAATTAAATTTTTAGACAATAAAAATATAAGCGACGTTGCCAAAGCTGCTTTCACTGGAACAATAAAGGCACATAATGAAGCAGGAGTTCCAATAGCTGTTATCTCTGTGGATGAAATATCTGAATATAATTTTGGCTATCTAGTATACTTTTTTGAACTTTCATGTGCAGCAAGTGCGCTGCTTTTGGGTGTAAACCCATTTAATCAACCAGGTGTTGAGCAATATAAAAGCTATATGAAAGAAAATCTAAAAAATTAACTAGCACCTAGTAGCTTTCCAATTTAAAATAAATACATAAACTTAACTAACAAAAAGGAGCAGAAATCTCTGCTCCTTTTTATTAGTTTAATTCAAATCTAACAAAACTAGTTATTCTTAGTATAAATATTATATTCACCTTCACTGGTTATAGTATATGCACTTGGATGATATAAACCTCTACAAGTACTAGTACCATCATCAATTGATGAAAGAATTTTAATTTCTGGTGCAACAATTAATTTTTCCATATGTTTTAGATATACTTCTCGGCTATTAACAGTTATTGTCTTTAAATTGTTACAACCATCAAAAGCGGATTTTCCAATAGTCTTTACTGAATTTGGAATTGTAATATTTATCAAATTATTGCATTCGTAAAAAGCATTTTCTCCTATTTCTTCAAGTCCTTCTGGTAAAACAACAGTACTAAATCTACACAATTGGAAAGCGAAATTTCCTATTTTCTTTAAAGATTTCGGAAGTTGAATTGAATTAATATAACTAAATACTCCACAATGATATGTTCCATCTTTAATTCCAACTACTTTCTTTCCTGCATATAATTCTGGTATTATTACATTAATTATTGATGATGATGAAATCGCCGAAACTTCACAACCACCATCGCAGTCTGTGAAAGTAAGATGTGAAAATTTATTAATTGAAACAAACATATAGTAATCACCATCTTCATATGATGCAAAGTTTTCGCCAGTTAAATAGGCGTTTTGTGTGATATCTAAATGTGATTTTGGAACGCGGATTTTTGTGGCGTTTGCAATGAGACCGCTTAGCGGATTTGAACTATCTCCACTTATTCCTGAATATATGGTTAAACTGTTTATGGTAACAGTGGCTAGTTTTATGCAGCCATCAAATGCTTTTGCTTCTATTATTGATACACTTGATGGGATTGTGATTGAAGCTAGGCTTGTGCACTCACCAAACGCAAGGGGAGCAATTTTGGTTAGTTTTTCTGGAAGCGAAATTGTTGTTAATGATGTGCATCCATAAAATGCAAACCACTCTAGTGCTGTTACATTTTGTGGAATTGTGATTGATTGCAGTTTTTGACAAGAGGCAAATGCAGACATTCCTATGCTGGTTATATTTTGTGGTAATGTTACCTTTGCTAAGGATGTGCAACAATAAAATGTATGATTCTCTATTATAGTTACATTATTTGGTATAGCTATTTCTGTTAGGGATGAACAGTGGTCAAATGCATCTGCTCCGATTCTTGAAACGTGATCTGGAATTGTGACAGTCTTTAAGCTTGTGCATTCATGAAATGCGTATTCAGCTATGCTAGTGATTTTTTCTGGAAGCGAAATCTGACTTAATGAAATACAATTAGCAAATAATGAATTTTCTATTATGGTTATGTTTCTAGAAAGCGTGATTTTTGTTAAGCCTTCACAATTTGTGAATGCCGCAGTTTCAATGTTTGTGACACTATCCGGAATTGTGAGTTCTGTTAGAGCACGGCAATAGTAAAATGCACTGCTTCCAATGCTTACAACGCTTTCTGGTATTGTTATTGCTTGCAAACTTTCGCAATAGGCAAATGCTCTTGACCCAATTTTGGTTATTGTTGATGGCAAAACAATTGTTCTTAAACTATTGCTGTTTTCAAATGCACTTTCACCAATTGAAACAACCCTCTTTTCTTGATATTCAGCAGGGATTATGACGTCTGTTACTGAGTTATCAAAGCCTGAAACTTCTACCCCACCAGCACAATCTATGAATGTTAAGTAGGCATATTTATATGTGCCTTCAAAGATAATGTTTATGTTTCCTGTTACGCTATATGTGTTCTCTGTCCCTGGAACAATGTTTGCTCCTGAAACTTCAAAGGTTTCCACATTATAATCTTCTGGATAGGTTATTTCTAGCCTATCACCGTAGTAAATTTTTTCATTACTGCTTAGTGTGTGGCCATTTCTGGTTACCGTTACTTGTTCTGGAATGTTTCCGATTGAGTATTCTGCTGCTGCTTCATTGTATGTTATGCTTAGGTCTCCGTTGCCATCTAGCTCATACTCATAGTATACAACTCCGTTCTCTTCATGGCGATAAGCTTCTGTTAATATGTCTTGCGTTTCTCCAGTGCCTACTTTTACCTTAAATTCTGTTATGTCTCTTCCTACTTTTTGGGTGGCTCTTATAACTATCTTTGCTCCATAATGATAGGTGCTATCTAAGGTTACTGGCTCGCCGCCTATGGTCACGCTTATGCTATCCTTAAATTCTCCACCTATATATCCAATCTTATATTCTT
>CAOJFR010000014.1 GCA_948434855.1 uncultured Clostridia bacterium
GACGCCCCAGTGCTGCCCTTCCAACCATAACTCCGTCTGCACCAGTTAGCTTTAAAATTTTTTCTACGTCTTCTTTTGACCTGCAATCTCCATTTGCAAAAACTGGAATTTTTACTGCTCTTTTTGCCTCTGCAATGGCATTGTAATTTGGTGATCCAGAATAGCCCTGTGAGGTTGTTCTGCCATGCACAGTTATTGCACTTGCCCCTGCCTCTTCACACATTTTTGCAAACCTTGCCGCAATGTTTTCTCCGTCATTATATCCTATTCTAAACTTTACGGTTATTGGCTTATTTGTTGCCTTTACGCACGCTGAAATTATTTCTCTTGCAAGCTCTATATTTTTTAAAAGCGCTGAGCCATCTGAGTTGCTGGTTATTTTTTTTGCTGGACAACCCATGTTTATGTCTATTATGTCAAACTTTTCTAGCAGCGGATTTGCACACGCCTCTGCCATTATTTTTGGCTCATGTCCAAATATTTGAACCGCCTTTGGACTTTCGCCAGCTAGCGTTTGCAATAGGTCTTCTGTTTTTTTATTTTTATAGTGCAGAGCCTTGCTGCTTACCATTTCTGTGCAAGTTAAGCCCGCCCCAAAGTCTTGACACATTTTTCTGAATGCCAAATCTGTGTAGCCAGCCATGGGAGCTAGGATTATATTTGACTTAAGCATTACATTCTTTATAAATAAACTCATGTTTTTATTTTAGCAAAATGACGCACAATTTTCAACTAATTAGCCTGATTTTCTTGCAGCTTAGCATCTGTTTCTTGTGGCTTTGGCTTATGCTTTTTTATGAACATTACGAAGTATGAAACTGCAAACACAAGCACTGACATTCCTCCAGCCACAAATAGTGATATTGTTTGACTGAAAACAAAGCCACAAAGATAATTTCCTGCATAGGCACACACTGCAACCAAACAAGATTGTATTGACACATAGAAATAGCCATCAGTTACTCTTACACCAGTTATCTTTTTGATTCTCTTTAAATTTAATGCTAAAACAATTAAATAACACACTCCGCCTGAAAGTGTTGCACCGAAAATTCCTACACCTGGGGTTAGGATTAACGCAACCTCTAACACTACCTTTGCTACGCAGCCAATTAAAAGCGACTTTACGGTGTGTTTGGACATATTTAAGCCCTGCAAAACACTTGCAGAAATTTGAACAAGCGAAATTAATATAATATTTATGCTGGCAAGTATTAATAATTTTGTTGCCATGATTAACTCGTTTGGCGTGAAGCTTTTGCCATATAGAAACGAAAGTGCCTGACCGCCAAAAACTATGAAACACAGTGCGCAGCAAATGGATATGCTGAGAGTGATTTGAAACACTTTTGATATTAAATGTTTAACCTGCTCTGTTTCACTTCTGGCATTTAATGAGCTTATGTTTGGTAGCAGCACCACCGCAAGCGAAACTGCTATTGTTACTGGCAAATTTACTAGCGGTTCAACCACGCCGGCTTGAATGCCAAGAAGCGATGTTGCCCCAGCACTTGCCATGCCTGTTAACATTAATAAATTTACCACCAAAAAGCTATCTACCATGTTTGTGACTGGCAAAACTAGTCCGCCAAGCGTCATTGGAACCGCCTGAGAAAGCAAACTTCTGCTTAAAAATTTTCGTGAATAACTGCCCGTGATGCCTTGTTTTTGTTTGCTTTTTTTTCTGAAAATGAAACATCCTAGAAGAAACAAAAATGCAAAAAATTCACTTGCAGAGATGCCAAGAAGTGCACCAAAAACTGCATATTCTGTGCCATAAACTGAAAGAGTTGTTGAAAGATATATTCCACAACCTAGCTTGAAAATTTGCTCTATTAATCCGGAAATGGCTGTTGGAAACATTTGTAAATTGCCCTGAAAATAGCCCCTGAAAGCCGAAAGAACTCCGACAAACACAACCGCTGGAGCAATGCCATAATAACATATATAGGCATTTTCATTGCCCTGAAAACCAGAAATAAATTTTGCACCTAACACTATTACTGCAGCACCTATAAGCGAAATGAGACTGAGAATTATGGTGCTGATTCCTAGCAGTTTTTTGGAGTCATTAAACCTGTTTTTTTCATTAAATTCTGCAACTAACTTTGATATGCTTGCGGGCATCCCTGAAGTTGCTATGGTGAGAATTAGGCAATATAGCGGAAATACCAACTGATATTGTCCCATTCCTCCGGCACCGAGAACCGTGGCAAGCGAGATTCTGTATACAGAACCAATTACCTTGCCAAGCAAATTAAACACAACTAGGATTATTGCACCATTTAAAAAAGCTCTATTTTTCATACTGGTAGTATGTTAAACAAAGCTTAAAATAATACTATTTTTTTATGAAGTTTAGTGTGAAACTAATTTTTGCTCCGGAAAGTTCATCGCCCGAGAGCGAACCTATCCAAATTAAAAATGTGAGTTGCTGGGTTTCATTGACATTTTCAAAACTTGCAAGCTCTATTTCATCTTCTTTAAGCGACTTGGTTGTATTTTTTATGTCTTTTATTGATATGAAAATGTTTTTGCGTTCTTCCTCTGCTTCCACCTTATTTTTTGTGGTGTTTATCTCTATGTTGTTTATTATTATTTTATAGGCATTTCCTGCTGGAACAAAGACTTTTGCATAATAGCCTTCACTTGTTCCCTCGTCTGTTATTGTGGATGGCACAAGCGTCTCTTTATCAATTTCTCCAGTGGCAGGCTTTAGCCCTAACTCCATATCTGAAAGCTTTAGCTTGGTGCACTTTTCTTTTAATTCTTTATCATTATAAACCGAAAAACCTACTGCATTTACGCCTATGTTTTCTACCACTATTTTTGTTTTGCTATATACAAATGCAGTGAAGCACACACCGATTACTGCAAAAACTAATGATGATAAAATTACTACTACAGTTGCTGCTAGTGACTTCTTTTTCATAAAATCTCCTAAATTAAATTTATCCACTTTGCCTTTTATTATTCAAAGTTTTTTATAAAAAAAGAGATTTATATATTTTTTCTCGCATAAAAAAAACAGGCTTTTGCCTGAATTTTTTAAATATGACGGTGGTCTTTGGCCATTTTCCAAATAAACACTGAAGACACCATTACAAAGAAAGTTGCTGCTAAAAATAATGAAAGCGATAAGATGCTGTAGTTTAAATATACAATGCATGCAACGCCAACAGCAAGAAGTAGTAAATTAACTATTAATGTTATTATTAATGCTCTTTTTGAAACTTCCATGTGTGTTCCTCCCATAGTTTGTAATGTTATTATATCACAACAAAAATTAAATTTCCATAGTTTTTAAAAAATAATTTAATTTTTTATCAAAAATATTGTTCTTCCTGCATCATGATTTATCTTTTCTGCCACCCTTTTGTGCTTAAACTCGTCTCGCACGAGCTTTTTTATTACTGTTCCACCATGATATCCATGCACAACTACCAAACACTTTATATCACTATCTAAGCTCTCTATGGCATAAATTAGGTTTATTTTTGCATCTTCTTTTGTTAGATTATGCAAATCTACAGTTTTGTGCTTACCATAATATAGCTCTATAAATTCATCTGGAATCATTATATTGCTCCAAAGCCAATAATTTCGCCTTTTTCGTTATATATTTCGCTATATCTTGCCCTTTCGTCCCAATATGTGAATGTGTAGGTTTTGCTATCACTATTATATGTATAAAAATCTGAAATAGAAGCCTCGTTTTGATTTTTAAACTCAAACTCATATTCATGGCTGAGATTATAGTCGTTTAGCGAAACTGAAACCTTGAACTTTCCATCTGCAAATGAATTGAATGCTGCTTCATTTAAATTTAATATGTAGTAGCTTTTATCAGCTGACTCGTGCATGAAACTGCTGTTATAGGTTATGGTGTGGCTATGCTCGCTTTGTGTTAATGGGCTGAGCTCTACCACATCTCCGTTGGTGTATACCTTTCTGAACCTTAAATAAATTTTTGAAATTTTATTTGTGAAATAAATGTTATATGTTGAACTCTCTGACCTGTTTGCCAGTACGCTCTCTGCAATTTGATATTGCAAGAAATCGTTTAATATTGATGTGTCTGCAAAAATTTGTTCATCTGTAAATTCACTTATGTCTACTGGATTTGTATCCATAAACACAACCTTTTCATTAAAGTGAGGAGTTTTTGAAACCTCTATTTGTAAAAATTGTGGAGTGTATGTGATTATGTGAACCTGAACAAGATAGTTGCCGGCAACTCTAAGCTCTCCATCAGCTGTTTTGCTGAAAGCTTGGATTGGTATAAATGTGTCTGAGTTGTTTGTTAGTGCTTCTGAATTGCATTTTAATATTAGGGTTTTATTTAGTGGGTCAATTCTTACATCTGACTTGTCTGGAAAAATGTTTGTGTCTATTTGAGTGTAATCTATTGCAAGAAGCTCGGCATTGACTGTGTTTGAAAACTCTCCACCAGCCATTGCTGCAGTTTCTATTCTATATTTATATTCTGTGTTATCAGCATAAGCCACAATTTTGTTTGCAAAGTATTTTGAATATTCTCTGCCATAATATTTGTCATCAAAAACAGCTAACTCTTCTGCTGACACGTCATATACTGTGACCTTTACGGAATCTTGAACCACCCCGCCAACGCTTGCTGTTATGGTGGTTTCTCCTGCTCCTTTATAGTTGACAAAAAGTCTGCCATCATTTGCTGAAACCGATGCTACATTTTTGTTTGTTGACGAAACATTTACTCTTGTTGTTCCAGTTGATGTGTGAGCATAAACGCCTATCTCAAAATTATTCTTTTCTGGACTTGTCATATATACAGTTTTATTTTTTAATGAAGTATATTTTGCATCTGGATTTGTATATACATAATATGACTCATCTTTAACGGGCTCAACTATTCTGACATCATACACATAATAGGTTTTATTGTTTGCAATTAAAAAGTATAGCGAAATTCCGCCAACTACGCCAACAACCAAAACTGCCATAAAAATAGCAACTAACTTTAATGACTTTTTCATAGTTTCCCCTAATATATTATACACAATAAATATAATATAATCGCTGGGGTTATGTCAAACAATAATTGTAAAATTAAATTTTGGCTTGGTATTGAATTTGAATGGATTTAATGATATAATATAGCCATAATGGGAGATAATTATGAAGAAAACTAATGATTACGATAAGCCAAATAATAACGATGATGAACTTGAAAGAATTTTTAATTTGTCTGGCAAAAATGAAAGCTTTGAAAGCGAATCAAACAATTCTTTTAAAAATAATAAAAGTACTGTTAAAGATTTTTATTATGAATCTGAAGAAGAATTTAATGAGGAACTTTTAAAAGATGGCGTGACTGCTATTATTGGCATTTCAGAGGATTGCTCGTTTAACGAAGCTCGTGATTTTACTTATTATTTTTATCATTCTGAAAATGAGTATAATGAAGAAAAAGTTATTTTTAATTCTTACTTTAAAGCGCTGCTTAATTATAACAACACTTTAAAAAGAATTAACCATAAAATTGACAAGTGTAAAAAAAATAATGTCAGCTATAAAAACCTAGAAATATCATTAGACGAACTCTCTAGAATGCGTGAAAACTTTTATGATAACTGTTGGATTTATTTTAATATGATTAAAAATGATATTGACGAAATTTTGAAAGTTACTACAAATGTTATTGTTAAAAATGCCAACAGCTTATATGGAAATATTGATTCATTAAACGACATTTTGTTGGAAACTCAAATTGTTCACCCAAAAATGAAACGTATGTTTGACGCATTTAAAGCTGGTGAAGAAAACTTTGATGTTTTGGACTTTTCTGACAGACGAATTGTTAATTTGGTTAACAACTATATTGAATATCAAAGACTTTATGAATTTATAAAGTTTTATGACTCAGTAACCGAGCTTTTTGAAGAATATTACAACGAATATAAGCTTAACGGAAAGTATAATAATAGTCCTTTTAAAACCCAAAACCAAAACATTGTGACTATGTCTAAAGCCCAAGTTGAAGAGCTACTTAAATATTGTGTTTTGCTTAACACTGAATATTTAAAGAAAAGCAAAATGCAAAACAGAAACTTTATTAAGTCTTATTCTAATGTTAACCATGTTGTTGACGTGCTTAGACTTTCTGGACTTAATGATGATGAAATTAAACAACAAATGATTTGGTATGATAAAAATATAAAATATCTTCAAAGAACCATAAATAAAAAATATATTATAGTTAATGATACTGGAAAACTTGTTTATGAACTGGCAAAAAGACTTAAGCAAGTAAACACAAGCCATATGACTGCTGGAGCCTCTGCATTAATGAATTTTTTTGGTATGATTGACAATTTGTCCTTAAACTCTTTTGCTTCTCCTAAAAAAACAGAACATATTTTTGTTCACATTAATGAAATTAAAGACATTATTAAGGGGTTGCAGGAATCATCAAAATCGGCTTCTATTATAAAAAAGCTTATATCTGAAACCTTTGGTGATAAACTTAATAATGCACAAAACCCTCAGTTTAGCTAAAAATAATGCAAATTAGAAAAACGTCTTCTGATTTGCATATTTTTTTTGCACAAAAAAAACCACAGGCTTTTGCCTATGGTTTTTATTTTGTTATTTTACAATTACGCCACCATTTAGTTCAACTTTTTGAGTTAAGATGATTTGGTTTGCGATTTGTGCTGACATTACAACCTTTAATTCTTTATAGTCAAACTTTAATGTGTGGTTCCAACCAGTTGTTTCATTGTTTTCGTTGCCTGAAACGATTGCTGCAACAAACATTAAGCTTTCTACATCTCTGTTGCTTCTTAGTCTTACATTTCCTGTGAGCTTAACTGCATATGCAATGTCTTCACCTTCATATTTCATCCAACCATATGTGAAGTCTTCTGAGAAGATGATTTCTGTGTATAGAAGTTGTGAACCAACTCCGTATGCTTTTAATACATTTACTTCTGAATCTAAGATTGTGTCTGCGATTGTGATGTAAATTTCACCTTCATGAACAATTCCTTCATTGTCATAGTCTGCGTTTGATACGGTGTAGATTGCTCCAGCATATAAGCCATCCATATCAACGTTTGCGTGAACTGTTACTTTTGAAATGTTTGTTTTGTTTTCTGCATTATCTGCTCTTACTGTTGCAACAATTCCTGCGATGATATTGAATTTTTCATTGTCTAATTGAGTTACGCCAGATGTGTTGAATCTGTCTGCTTCTGTTTGTGAAACATTAAGATTTACTGTTGTGTTTGATATGTTTGCACTTGTTGCAAAACCTGCAACACCTGCAATGTATAGTCTGTTTGAAACTGAAACTGTGTTTGGTTTTGAAACTGCTTCTACATTAACATTTGCCTCTACATTATTTATTGTTGAGTTTGCCATGTAGCCAGTTACACCACCAAGATAGTAGTTTCTGTTATCGCTATCTGCGAGAATGTTTACACTTACTTTTGAGTCAGCATATGTTGTGTTTATCATTGCACCAAGCACGCCACCAAGTGTGTTTGCACCTTGTGCTTTGCTTTCTGCATAAATTGAATATGCATCTGCATGAATGTTTGCTGAAACATTTGCACTGATTTTTGAATCTTTTGCTGTTGCTGCAAGTGCACCGATTGTTACCTCTTTTGGGAATGCATTTAATTTATCTGCTGCATTGAGGTTGCCATATCTGAGCTCTGTGTATACTTCTTTATCTATTGTGATTTCTATGCCAACATATGAAATGTTTGAAATGGTTGCTCCAACTACATTTCCAAATACACCAATGTGGAATGTTGCATAGCCTTCATTTACATAAGCATAATTTGCAAGGTTGTCTTTTGTTAAGCCGATTGTTATGTTTTTGATAACGTGACCATCACCATCAATTGTTCCGATGAATGCTGTGTCTTTGTTGAATAGTGGAATATAGTCTTCTTTAGCAAAGTCTATATCTGTTAAAAGCTTAAAGTTATATGGCTCTTGTCCTACAACTTCGTATACCGGATTGCCATCTTCATCTAATTGGTCTACCATTACTGCCTTTCCATCTTCGTCTAACACACCAACTTTGATTGGTTCACCATTTTCATTTAATACAACATTTCCTTCTTCATCAACTTTGTCAACAAGAAGTGGAATTTGTTTAACTTTCTTTACATCTCTAAGTTTGTCACCATAAGCTGCAAGGAATTTTGTGTAGGTTTCTACATCATATATATAGTATGGATTTTCTTTGCTTCCCTTATCTTCGCCTTCGTTTATGCTTGGATCAAAACTTGGTTTTTCTGGTTTTGGATCTGATGGGTTGCTAACATTTCCACCAACATTTGATGAATTGTTTGAATTGTTTTTGTAACTTTTGATACCAATTACGTCAACAATTGAAAATACTGCAAGCAAAACAACTAGTGCTGTACTGCATATAACTGATAAAATTAAATTCCTCTTTTTCATATTAATCATCTCCCTTTATTTATGATTAAAAGAATTATAGCACTTTATGAATAAAATGTCAATACCCGTCTGTAATTTTTTTTCAAAAAAAGGCTTAAATCCTGAAAAACACAGCATTTAGCCCCATAAAATAATTATAAAAATATAACACTTGCTTATATTATATCATAACTATTTTTATTTTTCAAGCAAAATGCGTTATTTTGGTAATATTTTGGTCGTTTTTTACTATTTATATTAGATGCTTATTTGCACAAAAAAATGCACCTTTTGGTGCATTTTTATTAAATTTTTAAGTTTTAAAGTGTTTCTGTGAAGTTTATTGGTATTGAAAGTGAATATGATGTTCCTGAAACAGTGTTTAGATTTGTCCAGAATGTTAACGAAAAGTTAATTCCTCCCACCTTTTTTACCAATATCTGTGAATTGAACTTGTCATAAATTATGCAATTTTCATTGTTACTTTTAACTTCTAGGCTATATTTGCCTGAATCCGCATTTATGACCACACCATCACTGCTAACTAAAAATAATTTAAAGCCTATTGTGTAATACTCTTCACCATTAACTGTTGTGAACTCTATCCCATCACTATTTGAGCTTATGTTTAATGGGTCTTTTGGAGTTTCTTTAATGAAATGGTCTACGCCATCTAGCTCTAAATATCCATGACTAATTAATGGAATCACGCTGAAATTTACTTTTAACTCTTTATTTTTAAACTTATTATTATTTGCAGCATCTAGCAAAGCTACCGTAACACTTGCACTCTCTGGCTTATTTTTTAATGTGTTTATAAGAAGCCTATTTGAATTTTTTACGCTTATAACAGTTTCATCTGAGCTTTTTACTAGAAACTTAAATTCACTATCTTTAACTTCTCTTACGTTAGTTTTTCCGTCTGCAGTTTTAAACTCACCAAAAATATGAATGTTATATGAGCTGTTTGCTGAAATTGCCTCACTATATTCATTTATTCTTTCGTCTTCACTATTTAAAAAGAATATGTCTATTGGATATTCTTTTAAGCGAATTATGCACACATCTTTATAATCATTAACCGAAATTTGAACGGTGATTGGTTCAAAGTCTGAGTTTCTGACATAGATTTTGCCGTTTTCTAGATTGAAATTTTTTCTGTTTTCATCAGTATTTCCGCTTCTGAGCACCTGATAGACTGGCTTATAACCCGTCCATGTTGACGGATTTACTTTAAACTTTAGTTCTGCTTCAATCCCTACATCTACCTCAAACACTGCGTTGCCTGTTTCTTCATCATATATTGAAGACTCAAAGAACACACCCTTTGCCTCATTTGAAGGCGTTGCTCCACACGCTGTGAAAACTAGCCCTAATGGTAGGACCAGAACTAAAAGCATTATTAAACAATACTTTTTTAATTTTTCCACAACTTTCTCCTTTGATTAATCTATTTCTGAAACAACTAGCATATTTGAACCTGTGACATTTGTTACTATTCCGGCGGTTTGAATTACTACATCGCCCTTCTTTACATAGCCACACTCTTTTGCTCTGACTCTGGCAGATTTTAAAAGCTCGTCTGTGTTATAGTATGTTTTATCTAAAACTGGCTGTATTCCCCAAAGCATTGCAAGTTTATAGTATACCTCTATGTTTGGTGTGAGAGCAATTATTTTGCACTCTGGACGGAACCTGCTTATGCTTTCGGCTGATTTTCCGGATGTTGTTGTGACTAAGATTGCATTTACCTTTAAGCTTCTTGAAAGCTCGCAGGCTGCATAACCTATTCCTGTGGTGACATCTTTTGAATTTACAACCTTCATAAACTCTATTGGTTTTATTGTGCTCTCTGTTTCATTGGCTATTTTTTGCATGGTTGAAACTGCAAGCACTGGGTGCTTTCCTGCACTGGTTTCTCCTGAAAGCATTATGGCAGATGTTCCATCATATATTGCATTTGCTATATCGGAAATTTCTGCCCTTGTTGGTCTGGTGTTTGTTACCATTGACTCTAACATTTGTGTGGCCGTGATTGTGAGCTTGCCCATTTCGTTTGATTTTTCTATAAGCTGTTTTTGAATTGCAGGAAGCTTTTCAAACGGAACCTCTACGCCCATGTCTCCCCTTGCAACCATTACGCCATCTGATGCCGCAATTATTTCATTCATTTTTTCAACGCCTTTGGCTGACTCTATTTTTGAAATGATGAATGCATTTTTATTGCCTGCTTTTGCCAAAAATTCTCGCACTTCTTCAACATCTTTTGCTGAGTTTACAAAAGATATTGAATAGCAGTCTACACCCTCTTTTACGCCAAAGAGAAGGTCTGCTTTATCAGTTTCACTGAGATATTCCATATTAAGCTCTACGCTTGGAATGTTGATTGATTTGTTGTTTGAAAGCTCGCCCCCAACTTCAACCACTGTGATGACATTTTTTGCTTTGCTTATTACTTTTAAGCCAATTAAACCATCATTTAACAGTATTTTTGTGCCACTTTTTACAATTTCTGGAAGTTTTTTATAGGTTACTGAAACAATGGTTTCATCACCGACAACATCTTCGTTTGTGAGTGCAAAGTTTTGACCTTCTTTTAAAAAGATTTTGCCGTTTTTGAATTGCTTTATTCTTATTTCTGGACCCTTTGTGTCTAGCATTATTGCCACTGGAAGCCCAAGCTCAAACCTTGCTTGTTTTATTAAATTCATGTGTGCTCTGTGAGATTCATGTGTGCCGTGACTCATATTGAACCTTGCTGTGTCCATTCCAGCGAGCATCATTTGTTTGATTGTTTCATAGTCACTGCATGATGGACCCATGGTGCATACTATTTTTGTTTTATTCATATTTCCCCCGATTTCCTAGTATATATATTTTTACTTATACATATATATTATATTATAAATAAAACAAAATGCAAACAAAAATAAAAGGTTATATTAACCTTTTATTTGTCGCTTGAAAAATAATCATTTGGGTCTACCAAAACATTGTCTTTTAAAACTTCTAGGTGAAGATGAACACCGTCAGCTTTTTCTGAAAGCATTGTGGTGACACTTCCTATAACTTTGCCCTTTTCTACCTTGTCTCCTTCATGAACCTTAACGTCTGTTGATAAGCCCTTATATACCACTGTTAAATTGTCTGAAATTTTTAGATATATTACTGTGCCGTTCATCATTGAGTTTTCTACCTTTACAACGGTTCCGCTATAAACGGCTTTAACTTGTTGCTTTTCTGCACAGGCAAAGTCTATTCCTTGATGTGTGCACCACATCTGTGTTGTTTTGTCATAAATTAATATGTTTTCTGCATAATCTTTTGAGATTTTTGCACCTTCAAATGGTAAATCTAATATTATGACTTCTGTTCCACCTGTTGGCTTGTCATCATCTGGCTTGTTGTTGTCTTTGTCATCATTCACATTTCCTCCCTCTATTCCTGGAGTGGTGTTTGCTGGAATGTCTTTATTGCTGGCACTTATCGCTGAGTATGCTGAAATTGCAATTATTCCAAGCACAAGCGCTGTGCACATTGTTACCGTGATTGGATATATATTGCGTTTAAAAAAATGTTTTGCTTTGAGTAAAAAAGTTTTCATAAATCCCCCTGTTACTCAAAATCTTTAACAAATCTTTAATTTTTATTCAAAAAAAAGAAAAGTTATTCAGCTTTTCTTTCTTTTATTTTTTTAGGTTCTTTTAAATCCTTTGATTTTTTTGATTTTATTAGGTTTGCAAATATTCTTGTAAGCTCGTGCCCAAAACCATGAATGATGATTAAATAATATGTTAAAAACCTCCATGCCAAAAGTGCCCAGCCCATGTTGTTTCCAAGACCCATGCCAAATAGCAATATGAACGAGATTTCCATTAAACCCGTTCCACCTGGAAGCGGAATATAGCAACTTGCCATTGAACACAAATAATATTTAACTATGCACATGAAGAAAAACATATATATGCTTGAGCCAAGACTATCTGTGAACGCCATGGCAACAAAAAACGCCAGCGAGCCATAACTTATGCACTCTAACACACTATAGAAAATTAACTGAAGAAGTATCTTTTTATGCTTCCAAAGATAGCTCATTGAAAACTTATATTCTGCAACTTGGTTCATTACCTTTTTATAAGTTGTTCTATAATCTTTCACAAGTTTCATTTTATAGCCAAGTCTGAGCACACCACTAATTAGCGTTCTTGTAACAAGGGTTCCACTTGATATTAAAAAGATGAATAGCGCCATGATGACTGTGATTATTAAACCGATTACACCAACAATTTCTAAAAGCAATATTAATATGTCATTTAATATTGAAGTTTTTGGAATAAATGGCAAACCGAACACAAAAAACACTAACGCTAACAGTGCATTTACGCCACTATTTATCATCATCTTTAAAATTGGTATGCTAGTTGAAACTCCTGCACCAATTCCATTTTCTGTGAGCCTTAAGATTTGCATGGCTTGACCACCAACTGCAAATGGCGTAATGTTATCATAATATTTTCCAACTATTGCAGCGTCATAGGCAATCTTCCAACTCTTTCGTCCAGAAAGATTTTTAATGAGAACCCTATACATGAGCACCTGAATTAAGATGAACACAATATACATAATGAGCCCACCAAAAAGCCACCACATTTTTTCGCCCTGCTGATTAAATATGCTGACTATATTTGTGTCATCTAGGCTGTTAAACAAACTTCTTACAATGAAAAACATTAATACTAAGTTGATAAGAAGCATGAATATGTTTATGATTGTGCTCTTTTTTCTCTTTTTTGGGTTTTTGAGCTCATAGACATTCTTCATCTTTTCATTGATGATTTCTTCTGAAATTCCAAGCTCTTCAATGGTTTCTTTTTCTATTGTGTTTGTTTGAAGTTGAATGTCTGGAGCGGTTTCTGTTTGCTCCTCTTTGGTTTCTTTGTTATTTGGTTCTTTTGACGCAAGTTGTGCGTCTTTTGAAACTTTTGGGTCTTCTTCTTTGTTTGGTTCTTTTGCAGGGATTTGATTGTTTTTTGAGGCTTCTATTGCTTCTTCTTTATTTAAACCCTTTTCTGGGGTTTGGTTAGCTTCTTTGGTTTCTTCTTTGCTTGAATTTTTTAATTCAGGCTTAGTGGTCTTTTTTGTTTTTGAGGAATTTTTTGCTTTTCTTTCTGCTTTTGAGTTTAGTTCTGTTTTTAATTCTTTGCCACTTTCTTCTTTGCCACTTTCCTCTTTGCCGTTTTCCCCTTTTACGTTTTCATTTATGTTATTTGATTGAACCTGCTCTTCTTGTGAAGGAACTGATAAATTTTGCTCATGAGAAAACTCGGCTGTTTGTTTAGCCTTTGTTTTTTTAGATGAATTTGCACTATCCTTCACCATACGTTTTTATTTTACTTGTTAACGCAAAAAAACACAAGAAAAAAAGCCAATATTTTGGCTTTTTTTATGATAATGCTTCAACTAAATCTTCGTATGTTAGTTTATTTATATATTTGATTTGATCTGTGTTATATAAATTGCTGAGCCACTCATATTCTTTTGCAAGGAAATATGTTCCTGTAGAGCTTCCTGAACCAGCGAAATTTGTATATAACTTTTCATAGAAGAAGCTATAGAGTGTTTCATTTGATGCAGTGCTTACATAGTTTGATTTTAATAATTTTATTACTCTTTCAACAAACGCTTTATTGCTATAATCAATCTTTCCACCATTATCTTTTATTATGTCTTCAATTTCTGAAGCAACACTTTTGCCTGTGTAAACATTTTCAATTTTCATGATGTGTGTGCCATAATCTGATGTTACTGCCATAGTTAAGGTGTCTGTGTTTCCACCTTTGTTATACTCTTCTAAAAGCTTTCTTGCACCAACAGCAAAATCTACCACCCAGCTTCCGTTGTTATCTGGGAAAGAAGAAACAATATAGCCTATTTTGTTTGAAACATTGTTATCTAACGAATCAGCTGAATATATCCACTCTAATTCAACAAACAAAAGTGATGAAACTTTGCTGTATATTTCTGCCTTGCTTGCACCATTTGCATTCATGTCTGAAGCTGTTTGGAAAACATATTCCATGTCTTTATGAGCTTCTATAAGCGCTTTTTTGCCGTCTTCATCTGCTGCAAGATATTCATCTGTCCACATTTTCCAGTTTTTGAATGTTTTATCGTAGCACTCTAGCACATCTGCTTGATTTGCCATTAAAACACAATCTTCTTTTGCATATTCGCCAAAGTTTTCGTTATAGTTTAATGTTGTTCCATCATAGCTGTGATTTGAAAGCTTGATGTAGCCACCATAAATGTTTTTTGAAACATCATAAACATTTTTTTGTGCCTCATCATAGTAATAATAATCTCCAACTAGCGCAATTGATGTGAAATCATTTTTGTCATTAACATTTGTTAAAATTGCATTATTATATTTTTTTGCAAGTTCATCTCTCTTCTTTCTATAAACTTCTGCGATTGGACCATAATAGTCTGTATTTGAAGATGAATTTTTTTCATCAATTTTATTAACTTCATCTGTTAAATAATCTGAAAATTTTAACAAGATATGCTGAACGCTGAAATAATAATATTTTCCTTCATAATGATATAATAGAAGGCTTGCACCATCACTTGATGTGATTGCCTTTATATATTCTTTTTCTGAAGAATATAGCTGTTTATCGGTGTAGTATTGATTTATGAATGCTTCAACTATTGCTGCGTCGCTTAGTGAAACGCTGTCTCCGTTGCCATTATGATTTGTTAAATATTCATTTATATAATAATCTTGGAAAAGTGATGTGATTTTTGCATTGTAATAAACTTCATATACTCTTACAATTTCATTTTCAAAAAGCACTTTCATGTCGGTTGTTGTGCCGTCATTTTTTCCACTGGCAACAAGCTCTGCCTTATAGTTTATGTATGCTTGCTTTCTTGCTCCAGCAATATAGTTGGTTTCATCAATGACAACTCTTACTGGCTCATCATTTGAGTCTTTATCATTTTCATCTGGAACATATTCAAAAATATATTTTTCAATTTGACTTGCAAGCGCTTTAACTTCTTTTTCTGAAAGCTTATATGCTAGGTTGCCCTCTTCTCTCTTGCTCTCATCAATTTCTGGCTGAGATGGCTCGTATGGCTTGAAGACCTTATCGTCTTCTTTCTTTTCTTCGTCACGAATCCAAATTGGATAGTCATCTGATGACTCATAGTCTTTATTTGCTGCGTAGATTGGCTTTTCTTTTGTTCCTACCTGATTGTAAAAATAATCTTTAACTTGCTTTAAAACTTCTTTTTCATCGTCTTTTGTGTAGTATACTACGCCATTTGGATTTTTCTCTTTATTATAAACTGCATCTTTTGCCATGTCGCCCAAAACTTCTCTTATTATGAGCCACTGATAAAAAGACTCTTCAACAACATCACTGCCATAATATTGAAAATATGCAGCGTTGTTTTGATAATATGTGTAAAAGCTGTTAATTACATCACCCCTTGTTAACACCTTGTCTCCAATTTGCAACACTGGCTTGCTATTAACTTTTTCTTCATCAGTCTTAACTATTGAACAACTTGTAAGAGAAAACAGGCTTATAATTCCCATAAACATTCCAAGCACAAGTGATAGTATTTTCTTTTTCAAAATATTATTCCCCTTATAATATACTTCACAAAAAATTATAATTGTTTAAACTCAAAAAATCAACACTTTTTAAAACAAATTGACCTATTTGTTAATTAAATTCTTAATTTTTTGTCGCTTTTTTATTCAAAAGTTCTGAAGCTGTCAGCAAAAACTTTTTTAGCTCTTCAAAATTCTCTTTGCAGGTTTGCTTTTTATCAAACACAATAAGCGGTTTTGCCGCTATTTCTACACTGCAATTTAACCTGAACTTAAACAATGCCTCACCCAAAACTTCGCTCTTTAGTATGTCTTCTTTATTTTTAAAAACCAGACTTACGCCTGCGCCAAATGAATTTACCTCTATGGCACAAAGTTTTATTGAAAGCTGCCTTACAAGCGAAATGTCCATGAGATTTGTAACCACTTCTGGAATTATTCCATAACTCTCTTTTATTTCACTTTTGAGTTTTTCTAACTCTTCTATTGATGACAACACTGAAATTCTTTTATAAGCCGTCATTCGCTCTTCGCTTGTTAAAATATAGGTGTCTGGAACATAGGCATCTATTGCAACTTTTATTAATACATCTTTTGTTTCGCTTAACTTTTCTCCCCTAAGCTCTTTAACCGCATCTGAAAGCATCTTTGAATATAGGTCATAGCCAACTTTTTGCATATGTCCACTTTGCTCAGCACCAAAAATGTTGCCTCCGCCCCTGATTTCTAAATCTCGCATTGCAAGTTTAAAGCCACTGCCAAATTCGCAAAATTCACTCATTGCGTCTAGCCTTTTATAGGCTTCTTCTGTGAGCGACTTATGATAGTCATAAGTGAAATATGCATAAGCCATTTTGCTTCCCCTGCCAACTCTGCCCCTGATTTGATAGAGCTGCGAAAGACCAAGTTTGTCGCTATCTATAACAATTAATGTGTTGGCATTTTCTATGTCTATTCCGTTTTCAATTATGGTTGTGCAAATTAGCACATTTGCCTTTTTTGAATAAAAGTCATATATGACACCCTCTAGCTGTTTTGGCGCCATTTGACCATGTGCAACCATAACCTCTGACTCTGGCACAATTTTTTTGATACGCTCTGCAAAACTATATATTTTTTCAACACTGTTAAACAGAATAAAAACTTGACCATCTCTTGAAAGCTCTCTTTTTATGGCATCACTTACAAGGGCATCGGAATATTCTGTTACATAGGTTTGAATTGGAAGCCTTTCGCTTGGTGGCGTTGAAATTATGCTTATGTCTCTTATGCCAGAAAGCGACATATTGAGTGTTCTTGGAATTGGCGTTGCAGAGAGAGTGAGCACATCTACATTATTATATTTTTCCTTTAATTTTTCTTTGTCTTCAACACCAAATTTTTGCTCTTCGTCAAGCACTATTAAGCCAAGATTTTTGAACTCTACATCTTTACTAAACACTCTATGAGTTCCAAACACTAAGTCTGTGCTGCCATCTTTTATGCTCTTTAACGCCTTTTCTATCTGACCTTTTGTTTTGAAGCGATTGAGAACCGTCATGCTTATGCCAAAGTCTTGCATTCTGGCTTTTGCTGTGTTGTGGTGCTGCTCTGAAAGAATGGTTGTTGGAGCAACAAACGCAACTTGTTTACCATCCATAATTGCTTTAAAGCACGCCCTTAGAGCAACTTCAGTTTTTCCAAAACCCACATCTCCACAAAGCAGTCTATCCATTACCTTTGGAGATTCCATATCCTTTTTTATTTCTTCAGCAGAAGTTAGCTGGTCTTCTGTTTCTAAGTAGATGAACGCATTTTCAAACTCTTTTTGAAGATCATTGTCTTCTGAAAATGCAAAGCCCTGAATTTGCTCTCTTTTTGCATAAAGCTCTGTTAAATTTATTGCTAATTCACGAACCGATTTCTTTACTCTTTCTTTGACCGCTGAAAACTCTGTTCCACCAATTTTGCTAAGCCTTGCTGGCTTTTCTGCACCAGAAAAACGAGAGATTAAATCCATGCCTGAAGTTGGAACATATAGTAAATCTCCATCTCTATATTTTATAACAATATAGTCTTTTGTGCCAAGGTTTCCTGTGAGTTTTGTGACCCCTTCACACACACCGATTCCATGAAACTCATGCACAACATAGTCACCAACTTTTGGTATGGTAAATACGCTTTCTTTTGAACTTTTTAATCCACTTTTTTTATGCTTTTTTGCAAACAAATCATAAGTTCCGATAACACACACTTTTTCATCATTTAGCACAAAGCCTGACTCGTATGCTGCTGTGTGAATTGCAGAGACTGTGCCAAAAATTGAACCATTATCTGAAATATTTAATTCACAATCTTTTGAGCTTAGTATGTTTTGGATGCTTTTTGCCTGAGAAAGATTTCCGGCAAGAATGTGAAGAGAGTAGCCTGAGGCTAAATATTTTTTTACGTCAGATGAAAACTCTTTTAAATTGTGTGTGTATTTTGAGCATGGATTGCTCTTTAGCGAAAAAACCGCCTGAGATTCATAAAACCTATTTGTGTTTGTGAGCTTTAAAAAGCTTATTGCTTGATGTGTTTTGAAATTTTCTAGCACTTGCCCTTCAGTGAAAAAACATGGCATTTTTGCAAGAAGTCCACCAGAAGCATTTAACTCTTTAACCCTATTTTCACTCTCTTTTGCATAGTTTGTGAGCCTGTCATAAACCTGCTTGCACTCATCTATTACTATTGCAAAATTTTGACCAATGAAATAGTCAAAAATGCTGTGTTTTTCAGCATTTTCGTAGGTTTGGAGCAGATCTAAACTATAGCCTCTTTCACCAAGGTTTATTCTTGAAATAAGCTCATCAACTTGGGCGTCAAACAATATAGATGAATCTACACTTTGTGAAAACTTTCCCTTAGTTTTTGTTAAGCTTTCAACAATGTCTGAAACTTCTTTTTCGCTTAAAAACAAGTCTGAACAAGGACAAATTTTTATCTCTTTTTCTTCTTTTGTGCCCTTAATTTTTTCAAGGTCTAAAACCTTTATGCTTTCAACTTCTGTGTCAAAAAAATCAAGCCTATATGGCACTTCGCTATAGGCAGGAAAAATGTCTAGCACTTCTCCTCTTATTGAAAACTGACCTGCTGAGAAAATTAGTTCTTCTCTCCTATATCCTGCCTGAATTAATCTTTTTTCAATATCGCCAATCTCATAATTTTTTCCGCATCTTAAGCTGAATGTGTTTTCTTTAAACCTTTTTGGGTCTGGCAAAAAATTAAAGAGTGCCTCAACTGGACAAACCACAACTTCTGCAAGATTTGAAATTATGTTATATAGCGTTTTTGTCCTAATTTCATACCTTTCATTTGCAGTGGCTTTCTTGTATAAAAAACTATCAGAAATTTGTGGTAGCAAACACGCTTTTTTGCCCATTAAACTAAAGGCAGAAACAGCTGCATTTGCCTGAACATCGTCTGAGGTTATATATATTATTTTATCGCAAAACTCTGCTGACAGGGCGGTTTTTAATGAATTTTGAACACCAAAAAACGAACAGGATTTTCCTGCCCATACTTCTTGCATCATTTTTTTGAAACCACAAAGTGCTTCAAAATTAAAACGATTATTTGTGTGTTCCATTATTCTCTGACTTGCCATTAAATTTTGTCATTAAAGAGTCTATACTCTCTCCTAAAACATAGGCTTTGACCGCATCTGCAGCCTTTTGCAACCCTTGTTTTTGTGAGTCCGTCATCTTCATGCGTGAAAGCACATAATTTGCCAAATCTTGATGCTCGTTTTGTTTGCCTATACCTAGCCTTAGCCTTGCAAAATTTGTGCTGTTGGTTTCTGCAATTATGCTCTTTAGACCATTATGCGTGCCAGCTGAACCAGACTTTCTGATTCTTATTTCTCCTGACGCTTGATCTATGTCATCAACCACAACAAGCACATCTTCAATTTTTATGCCAAACTTTTGAGTTAGGCTTTTGACAGCCCTTCCGCTTTCATTCATATATGTTCTTGGCATCGCAAAAATAAACTTTTCATTGGGAGTTTTATACTCTGCATAATCTGCTTCGCAACCCCTTTTATTAAAGCTTATGCCAAGCTCTTTTGCAACCGCTATAAGCACCATGAAACCAGCATTGTGGTTTGTGTTTTCATACTCTTTTCCAATATTTCCAAGCCCAACAATTAGTTTCATAACCACCCCTACTGTTACTTTTTTTCGCCCAAGATTCTTGAACATGGACTGATAACATCATTTTGCTTAATTATGACAGGTCTGTTTGTTCCTATCACATATGAATTTTTGCCAATAACTGCGTTTTCTAAAACATTTGCATTATCCGAATAAGAATTTTCACCTAAAATTGCATTATTTTTTAATGCGGAATTTGTGAGCTTTGCACACAAACACACCCTTGCCCTTTCACCAACAACCGAATGATTGACAACTGACCTTGTTTCTATGATTGAACCAGCCTTTATTAGCGAATTTTTTATTACTGCTCCTGTTTCTATGATTGAATCATCACCAATTTTTGAGTTTGAAATTATTGCTCCCTCTTGAATCACAACATTTTCACCAATAAACGAACCAGAAAGAAGCGATACGCCAGCACCGATTTCTGAGCCCGCGCCAATATATACATTTGAATTTAAATTTGTTAATTTTTCATTTTCAAACACAACGCCATTTTTTTTATGAAAATTAAACATTCTCTTTGTGAGTGTTTCTTTTGCTATGCTTAAATCTTCAACGGTTTTAACTTCATTAAAATCATTGCTCTCTAAAGTATAGGCAAGCGTTGCATAAATTTCATCTATATTTGAAATGTATTCATTTTTTAAGATATAGCCCTTTTTGAGCCTGCACACATTTAATCTTTTTCTATATGCAAAACCAAGCAAATCTTTAATTTTTGATTTTGTAATTAGAGGTGTGCTTGCAAAAAGCACAACTGTATACTCATTTTGACGAGCATATGGCTTGATTAAGTCTAAAAAGTTCTCCCTATCTGACAATGTTAAAAATATTGGTTTTTCTGGACACGCCTTTCCTACCCAATCAGCAAGTGTTTCACCACAAATTTTTTGCTCATAAATTCTGCTGGTATAGCCCTCAAAAGATTTTTCTTCGCAAAGCACAACATAGTTTGCCGAAACCTCTAGGCTGTCGCCCTCAACAAACTCATGCTCTTCACTTGCAATTATTTCTTCTATTATTGTTTTTTCCATTGTTTCCATACCAAAATTTTATAATTTTAATTTAGCTTTGTCAAGCACAAAATATTAGCCTTGCCCTATGATTTTGATTTTCTTTTTTGCTTGAAGTATTCCGTTACTAATTTGCTGCACTCTTCTTCTTTTTTTCCGCCAAAAACATTGGTTTTATGATTTAAATTTGACAGTTCTACAAGCTCTTTTGCTGAAATTGAACCGCTTGTGATTGAGGCACCGAAATATAGGTTTTCTAGCCTAGCATTTAAGATGGCTCCCATGCACATAACACATGGCTCTAAACTTACATATATGTCACAGCCAAGCAGCCTAAAATCATTAAGCTTTTTGCACGCTTTTTTTATTGCAAGAATTTCTGCATGGGCTGTTGCATCACGGCTCTCTTCTCGCTTGTTATATGCCGACGACACAATCTTTCCATCCTTAACAATCACTGCACCTACAGGAACTTCGTCTAACTTTTCCGCCTTTTTGGCAAGGCTTATTGCTTTGTCTATAAACTTTTCTTCATACATAACTTTTATCTCTAGCAACATTATAAGCAAATTTTAGGTCTTTTGCAATAAATTTGTGCTTTTCATAAATTTCAGTTAAATATTCTTCTGAAATTGGATGCGACAAACTATCACTTCCAACCTCTATTGTTAAGGCAGGAATTTTTAACTTTTCTACACAAAAGTCTTTGTAGCCACCAGAACTTGTCTGCTCTGGATTTTTTATTGCATAGCCAGTGCTTGCAGCAAAACGCTCTGCAATAAGTTTGTCCCTTTCAAGAAAAGCATCTTTTTGAAAAAAGTTGTAATATATTTCTTCGCCCTTGCTATGATAACTTATTGTGATAAATGGCAAAACTGCCCTTGTGAAATCTGCAAGAATTTTGGTTTCTTTTGCACTTTCTGCAAACCACCCCACAAAGCCTTGACTTGCGGGAATGTGTGAGCCAACGTTTGTTCCGAACCTTGCATCAAAATTGTTGTTTATGTCAACACCCATTCCATTTGCCTTCCAGAGCGAAAAATCTGGGCTGTCTGAATTTATGCCCAGCAACATTTTGCGATATTTTTCTGGAGTACTCAAAACTCCACCAGTGCAAAGCTCTATGCCATCTGGATTTGCCATTGGAATTATGCAGACATTAAACTCTTCTATTTTATCAAACAAACCTTCATCTAACATTTTGCAAACAAGGTCTGTTGTTATATGCTCTCTTGCATGAACTCCCGCAACCAAAAATGCAGTAGAAAGACCCTCTCCACTGGTTTTTTCTACTGCATAAATTTCTCTATTAAATTGTGTTTTTCCAAGGCTTTGTACCTTGTATTTTTGTTTATAAACTTCTAATTTTTGCAAAAATGATTTGTAGTCCACTATATGCCAAAACCATCAAGAAGTGACATTATCCACTCTGCAACAAGATATAGTCCAGATAACACAAACATTATTATGCACGGAACGGACAAACGCTTCCTTTCTTTTGAACCTTCACCAGCCTCAGAATTTTCGTTAACGCTGGTTTTTTCTTCTGAGCCCTCTGCTACAGAAACTTCCATGACTGCTGTTTCTGCCTCGCCATCAACAGAAATTATTGTTTCAGTTTCGTTTTGATTTAATGCAAGATTTGCATTGTTGTTTATTCTGTTATTTTCGTCTATGGTTTTCTTTAACAAATATTTTAATATTGAATAGCCAACATATGCCCAAATTAATGAGATTATTAATTCCATTAAAAGCACAAGCCATGGATTTGCCACAACTGTTTGAGCCACATCAGTTACATCTTCAACTGGTTGTGAGTTTGAAGCTATTGCCTCAAAAATATATGACTGTGTGATTGATATAAAATTATTGAAGAAATGAACAATTACACCAATCCATAAATTTCCAGACTTTATAAATATAAAACCAATAACTAAACCTATTATAAACTGATGAACTGTTTGCTCTGCGTTGCCATGCATTATCATGAATATTAGCGCAGAAACTATTATTGCTAACTTTTCACCATATGCCTTGAAGCCCGACTGAATAACACCCCTAAACAAAAGTTCTTCAAACAACGCTGGTGCAATGCAAGTGATGACAACATAAATTAAATATACCCAAAAGCTTCCAAACTTAAAATCTGGCAAAATTGACCTGTAGCCACACACATATAAAAAGTCTACAAATGTGCTGGTTAATGATGCAAAAAATATTAAACATATTAGTGAAATTAATAAGCCATATCCAACTAGTTTTATATTGATTTTTTTATTCATGCCTGTGGCTGGAATTAGGTCTACATTTCTTGCCTTTGCAACTGTCCACGCTGCAACCGCAAACACAAACTCAACCAAAAATGATGCCGTGTAAAAAACAAATCGGTTTGCTCTTATATAAGTTGGAATAAATGAATAGGCAAACACAAATATGAAATTGAACAAAATAAAGAGTACACACGCAAATGCTGAATCTGTTATATTGAAACTTTTTCTCTTGTATGGAAGTTCTAATTCGCCCATAACTTACTCCTCTTTTAATACGAAATTATTTCCTCTTTTATTTTGATATGATAATCTAATATAGACGTCTTTGTCAAGTGAAAGTCCCTTCTCTTTGAAATGCTCTGCAAAACACGAATATGCTTTTTCTTCTGTGTTGTTGTTTTCTGATATATGCGAAAGCACAAAACACTTTGTTCCACAGTTATATAATTCATCAGCAAGTTCTAGTGCCTGAAGGTTTGACAAATGACCTTTTTGACTTGCTATTCTTTTTTTGACTATGTATGGATAATTGCCTGCAAAAAGCATATTTTCATCATAATTTGCTTCTAAAAATAACAATTTTGCGTTTTTTAAGGCATTTTTTACATTTTCATCAATTATACCAAGGTCTGTTGCAAAGCCAACTTTTGACTTGCAACCCTTGCCATTTAACACATATCCAACAGGGCTAATTGCATCATGACTAACTGCAAATGGTTGAACCTCTATGTTTTCTATATTAAATTTATCTAGCAAAATTTTGTGAAGTTTGCCATCTTTGAAACATACATCTTTGAAAAATTCACTATCAGCAAGCCCAGTTTCTATATAGAAATTTATATCATATTTTTTTGCAAGTGTTTTGACAGCTTTGACATGGTCTGTGTGCTCATGAGTGATGAGCACTGCATCTATCTCTGACAATTCTTTGCCAATGTCGCCCAGCCTTTTTGCAAGCTCTTTCTCAGAAATTCCTGCATCAATTAAAAGCTTGGTGTTTTCATGTTCAACAAATGTTGCATTTCCCTTGCTGCCTGATGCCAAATTTACTATACGCATAACTTTCTCCTAACAGAAAAAATTATAACATATTTTTTTGATTTGCGAAATAGTTTTGTGACAAATTTTAATTTATGCTCGCAATTATTGTTGTGCCATTTAAATAGCCATCAAAAAATCCGTTTAGGTCTTTATGACAAGCTGTTTTAAATGCCTCATAAAAACTATTTTTATTTGCAAGCTTAAACTTGTTTGTTTCGTAGTATTTTTTTAAACCATTTATAAGCTTGTTTTCTCCTACAGTTTTTCGGAGTTCGTCAAACATTATTACGCCCTTTACATAAACCATATATGAATATTCATAATCATTTTGATATTCATTGACTGCAAGGTTCATTTTTGTGTTTACCTCTCCCCTGATTGCCTCAATGACATCAACATATAACAAATAGCTTGACAGAGCACTTGCCACAATCTCATCATAGCTTATTCCAAAGCCCGTGTTGTTTTTAAAAAATAATGCCGTTGAATATTCTGCTAACGATTCGTCTAACCATGCTTCTTTTGCCTCATTGTTTCCAACAATGCTATACCACCACTGATGCGCAATTTCATGCACAATAACTTTTTTCATCTCGTCATCGCTATCTAGCGAGTCGCTTACAAACACAATGTTTGGATATTCCATTCCACCATAAATAAACGGAGTTTTAACAACTGAAAGTGAGCTGTATGGAAACTTTCCAAAGGTTTTGCTGAAATATTCTATTGCCTTAACTGAAATGTTTAAGTTTTCATTTAAGTCGCTATCGGACTGATAGCCCATATAATTAACGGTTATTTCACCAATATTTTTTGATACAATTACTGAATCATTTGAAAGACACATTGCATAATCTCTTACCGCTTTCGCTTGCATTTTTGCTGTGGTTTTGCCTGAATTTGTTGTGCTTTCCATAACTCCTGTTGCACAAAGCTTATATTCGCTTGGATATTTTAGCTCAACTTCATAATTTGCAACAGATGAGAAAAATGGATCACCAGTTGAATAGTATGGAGTTGTATCAAACTTTCCATTTTCATATTCACAGGCAATAGGATACCAGTTGCCCAAATTTATGTTGCCTTCATAAAAACCAAACCTATGTGTGCAATTTGGAAGCGACAAACTAAACTCAATGTCTATTTTGATTTTGCCCTTTGGCTTTAAAATTGTTCCAAAGTTTACCTTTAAAATGTCCTCATCTTCGCCAACAATCTCCTTTTCTGAAGTTTTATCATTCACCTTTACTGAAACAATTTCCATGTCGCCATAACTTTGTCCATTTGGAAAACAGCTTGCCATTGTGAGAGCTGTGTATGGTTTTATTATGGCATCTTCACGAAAAGCCCTTGGATATAGATGCAAACAAAGATTATTTAGCTCGCTTTCCGTTTGATTGACATATTCTATTGTTTCTTTAGCTGTTATTTTGTCTTCACTTAAAACTTCTGCCGAGATTGCATAGCTCGTTAAATTTTTTGATACT
Source organism: uncultured Clostridia bacterium (assembly GCA_948434855.1). Lineage (GTDB taxonomy): Bacteria > Bacillota > Clostridia > Christensenellales > UBA1242 > RGIG1681. The sequence goes on from CAOJFR010000014.1 coordinate 26,053, forward strand.
TTCTTTAAATCATTCTTTTTGCAGCCAACAAGCATGAACGCTGGCGAAACGCAAATTATCATGCAAATTAGCAAAATAAAAATCTTCTTAAACTTAACCATAATATAGGTTATGACTTAAGAAGATAAAATAGAATTTATATGTAATTTTTTATAACAGAGTCTATTGTTTCTTTTTTTGCGACAACATAATGGCCAGTGTGGGCTGTTTTGTAACTAAGCTCTTTAATTTTTTTTAAACTCTCTTGCATTTCACCCATATCTCCGCCGACAAGATCTGTTCTGCCAATGGTATCTGAAAAAACCAAATCACCAACAAACAGGTCATCATCAATTAACAAACAAACTGAATCTTTTGTGTGACCTGGGGTGCTTATTACCTTTATATTAAACTCGCCAAGTTTTAAATTTTCTGTGTAATGCTTTATGTTTTTTTCTGGAACTTTAAACTTAAGTTCTGTGCCAATTAAAACTGAAGCATTTTCTCTTGCATTTTTAAAACTCTTTTCTGCACCATTTTTTATATAAACATCACAATCAAACTCGTTTATATATTTTTCTAAGTTAAATATATGGTCAAAGTGAATGTGTGTAAGCAAAACTGCAAGCACCCTTTTTCCTTTGACTGCTTTTTTAACATCTTCTAGCTCTGCACCAGCATCTATGATGATGGCTTCCTTGCCACTTATGCACACATAAGTGTTTTGATTAAAAATGTTCATCAAAAATTTAGACTTAATTTGCCTTATTATCATTTTTACCTCGCATTTATTTTACTTTGGTTTTTTTATGTTGTTTTTTTAACTTTGACATTTTTTTAAAAAAATTTTTGTGAGACAAAAGTAGCTTTTAAGTTTTTTCATAAAAAAATTATAGCACAACAAATTGGTCTTTACAAATAAATAATATTTTGTGCTTGCAAAAAATAAAATTTATTAAACATAAATTTGACAAATTATTTTAGCTTTACTATTATATTTTTATGCGAATGTAGTTTAATGGTAAAACATGAGCTTCCCAAGCTTAGGTCGTGGGTCCGATTCCCATCATTCGCTCCAAAAAGCTTAAGATTAAAAATAAATCTAAATAAATTTTGTTTGTAAAAACGCTAAAAATCTTAATTTTGTGTAAAATTTTACATTTTTAATTTTAAGTATTATTTTTAACTAATAAAAAGAACAGCGACTGCTGTTCTTTTTTGCTAGTTGTTTTTAAAAGTTTGGATCCCTCGTAAAGCTTAGGATTACACTATAAATAGGATGAGATCCTTCGGCGAGCTCAGGATGACAAGGAAAGAAGGATGAGATTTTATAAGGCTATATGCAATAGCCGAAACAAACGCCATAAGAGTTCTCAGGATAAGCGTAGTCGATGGCGCCGCTGCTACTGACACATAGGAAGAAGCTACTGTCATTCACACGAGGCGAACGAAGCCACCAGTAAGTAGCATTTCCTGCTCCATTAGACAGTTTCTTTGACAATCCTGCACTACTCCATGTTGAGTCTCCTATTAAGTTCCTATAGTATTCATATTGGCTTCCTTCACTTTT
>CAOJFR010000015.1 GCA_948434855.1 uncultured Clostridia bacterium
TTACGGAAGATATATATTTGATACACTTGGAATTATTACAACAAGAAAAGCGCAATCATTGGCGCGAAACAAGGCGGCATACCTCGCTCTACTATTTTACCGATAAGGGAATAGACTTTGAGGACAAGTCCGCTGATACACTTGCTATAATTATACGGCGCGAAAGTATAGACTGCGTACATAAAGCGTTATTAACGCTGTCGGACAAGCGGCGCGAATTGGTGCATAAATTCTATTACGAGGAAATGGCTATGCGGGTGATTGCGCGTGAGCGCGGCGTTTCTCACTCGTCCATATCTCAACAAATGGCAACAGTACGCAAACATTTGCAAAAGCAATTACGTGATTTTGTATAATATATATACTATTACCAGTTCACCCCGTAACGTGTAACGCAATTAAAGCAAACACGGCAATACACGGGCGGCTTGCCGCCCGTGTGCGGGTGGACATAGTATTACCAGTCCACCCCGTAACACTGTAACACTTTTGGCGTAAAAAACGTAGAAACTTGTAAATCTATGACGAAATGTATTTATCTTAATTTACGACCATTAGGGTGGGTTCTCTTGGGTGGGAGATAGTAAAACGGCAACGAGCCTAAACTCATTGCCGTTTTACTTTTACCTTTTTGCGACAAAGCCCGCAACCCCGTTTACAAATACGTATTTGAGGTTCAAACTCTGTCTGTCTTGGTGCACCATATATAACCCCAGTAAAAATCACTGGGGTTACTTTTATGTTTGATGAAGTGTTTTTCCGAATTATGTGACGCTCCACTTCGTTCTCGCTATTCCGTCGCAAAATACTCTTGCTCCTTACAAGTCCCTTCATCCGCACCATATATAACCCCAGTAAAAATCACTGGGGTTACTTTTATGTTTGATGAAGTGTTTTTCCGAATTATGTGACGCTCCACTTCGTTCTCGCTATTCCGTCGCAAAATACTCTTGCTCCTTACAAGTCCCTTCATCCGCACCATAGCTACGGGCGCTTGGCTCGTTTATAAAAAACTCATCCTTAATTGGATGAGTTTTTTCATTTATCGCCACGCCCTTCGCTTATCTGGCACCAAACGAAAATCCAGCTTTGCTGTATTTTGTGCCAACTTTTTAATTTGTAATAAAAACTCTATTCATATTTCACTATTTAGTCACAATACACAAGTCTAAACATCTACACCAACATAAAAGCCCCAGTTTATACTTACTGGGGCCTTTCTTTTACATAACAATTATTTAACCAAAATTCTTCCAAGCATCTATTAAACTCTTTTGGATTATCCATATTTGCACAGTGTCCAGCTTCCTGCAAAATTACTTTTTCACAATTTCCACTTGCCGACCATTCGTTTACAATTTCTATCTCCATAGGAATATCATGTTCCCCACAACCAATTAAAAGTGGATAATGCCTTGCTTTTGATGGATATCTATTTATAAGCTCTTTTAGTTTAGCCAAATACTTAAACGACTTTTTCTTAAACTGTATGTTTAAGCCATAAAATTCATCTTGAGCTTCATTAGTATAAGCAGAAATCTTTTTGTTTGCTTTTGCAAACCATTTAATTGAAATTAATGCTTTCATCATCATAAGCATTTGCTTTTTAGAATTTGACTTTTGTTTTTTCATATCAAAATTATTAATGTCATATCCACCAAAACAAGCAAGCGACAAAACATTGTCCTCATATTTATTAGCAAAATCTTGTATAAAAACTGAGCCTAATGAAACCCCAACAAAGTGAGCAGCCGAAATACCATGCTTTTGAAAAATTTGAAATATCCACTCAGACATTTTTTCAATGCTATCACCTTTTCGTGCACAAACCGACTTACCATGACCCAAAATATCAATGGCAAGCAGTTTATATTTTCCAGAAAAATACTGAAATTGTTTTTCAAACATTTCATGGTCAACAAAGGCTGCATGAACAAAAACAACCCAATCATTGTTTGCTGTGTCATCAACATAATAAGCTATAGGGCTATTTTCAAGAAATAAAGTTTTCATATCATTTGCTCCTAACATAATTTAATAGGTGGCTATACCAATCAATATTAAATTTCATAAAGTCACGTCCATATTTTGCAGTTTAAATACAAAAAGAAAGCTATTTGACAAGTTCATCAAAAAGTTTCAAATTTTCATAACTTGGAGATAGCTCTTTAGATTCACATTTGTGCACAATTTCTACAACCTTATCATTAAACGGCGTTTGAACACCAAACTTTTTTCCAAACTCACAAACAACTCCGTTAATGCTGTCAATTTCACACAAAATTCCCTTTTCAATATCTTGAAGCATACTGGCTTTTAACTGGGCGTGTTTTTTTATTGCAAGTGGAATAATCATAAAGCTGATTTTTTGCTTAAGCTTACTGTGATAATCAATAAGTTTCACAACATCCTTGCCCTGAATTGGCTCAATTTTAATTTTTGCAGCATTTGCAACATCAATGCATTCTTTAATAATTCTCTGAATAACAAGTCGGCTTTTTTTGTTTTTGGCAACTGCTCCAAAAGTGTCACCACAAACTGTGCTCATGCCACTAAATGCACTATTAATCAAAAGCTTAACCCATCTTGCACCAATAAAGTTTTCTTCAATAGCCACATTTCCAACAATGCTTAAAATGCGAACAATCTCACCAAGCATTTCAGATTTTTGTGCAGCATAACTTCCAACACTAAACGCCATGGCTTCTTTTGTTGGTTCAGAAGTAAGTTCACTTACACCAAAACTAAGCCTTGTTGCACCCCAGCCAACCGCTGCACCAAATGTTCTTTCAGTTCCAATAATCTCAGCTACATCCGCCTCAGGCAAGCCGTTTTGCATTGTGCAAATCGCTCCATCTTTTTTCAAAAATTTAGCAATTTTTTTTATTGTAGTTTTGTTATCTAATTGCTTTGTCACCAAAAATATAAGGTCATATTTTTCCTTAACTTCAGTATCCAAAATTGCATTAACTTTTTCAGAAAAATCTGCCTTTCCAACAACAACTGCACCATTTTTATTTAAAGCCTCAATGCTCTTAACATTTCTATCTATAATGTCAAACTCTTCTCCATTTTTTGCAAGATAAGCTCCAATTATAATTCCAAGTGACCCTGCACCATAAATTGCATATTTCATATTAACCCCTTTCTGTAAAATTATATTTACTAAAATTATTTTAATAAAATATAATAAATTTGTCATTTAAAATAATATTTAAAACTATACAAAAATTTAAATAGATTTTTTTATTAAAGTAATTTTAAATTGGAAATTATTTATTTTAATGCTATAATTAATTTAAGTTAAAAGTCAATAAAACGCAAAACATGGCTTAATTTACCTAAAAATTAAGCCAAATTCATTAAAATTTTGTAATTTTGGAGAAATTATGTTAAAAGACGCATTTATTTTTTATTATAAAGCAACTGAGCTTAAAGATATGCTCAGGCAAGGCGCAGTGGTTTGGAAGGTTAAAAAAGAACGATATGAAAGCATTGCCGAACATACTTTTGGATGTATGATTTTGGCAATCTCCCTATGCTCTGAACTAAGCCTAAAACTCAATCTTGAAAATGTTTTAATAATGCTAACAATTCATGAACTGGAAGAGCTCGCCATTGGAGATATAACTCCACTTAGCCCTGAAAATAAAACTGAACTAAAAGAAAAAGCAAGAGATTCTGTATTAAATCTTGTTAAAGATTTAAAAGAAAATAAAAAGCTAATGGCATTAACAGATGAATTTAATTTATGTGAAACAAAAGAGGCAAAATTTGCAAGAGCAATAGATAAACTAGAGTGTGTTTTAGAGTTTAAAAAATATCAAGACATGGGTCAAGTTTCACTCTCCCACATAACATCAGAAATGCTCAAACATAAATCTTTAAAAGCATATGTTGACTCTGGCAAATATGATCTTGCAGACATTTTCTTTTTATATCACTCACCTGCCTTTAAAGAATTTGGCATTGATGAAAACTTTTGGTTCTCTCTGCTTAAAAACTTAAAATATTAAAAATACCTAAATTCCATAGGTATTTTTTATTGAAAAATTATTCGCACTATGTTAAAATAATTTTATGAAAAAGAAAACTTTTTTAAAATTTTTATTTTCTGTTTATATTATTTTAAGTCTTGCTTTTATATTCTTATCTGGATATTTCAAGCAAAATTGGATGAGCACATTAGGAATTATAATGCTCTTTGGTGGTCCATTTTTGTATTCAATAATATATATCATAATAATGTTTAAAAGAGCAAATAAAGCAAATAGTTCCAAAAATTATGATGCAAAAAGTGATAACGAATCTTCAATTGAGCAAGTCAACACCAGCCATGGAATAGACAATAAATATAAACTTGCAAAATATGAAGTTGGAATGGTAACTAGTGCTTATAAAAATTCGCCTAAAAAAGAGAAAATCTTGGGAGCACTTTTATTTATATTTTTAATTTCACTACCAATTGCTGCTATTGTTTTTGCCATTTTGCGAATATATCTTGGATTATATATTTGTTTTGGAGTTTTTTGTGGAAGTATAATTATTATGGCTATTGGAAAAACAATAATAGAAAAAAGAGCATTATCAGCAAAACAAATTGATGAAAACGCACCAAAAGAAACTGCCACTGTAATAGCCACAACCGTTTCAAGTTTTAATAGTTATAAAACTGGCGGCAAAAGGCTTGGAACTTCAAGAATCACATCAATGGTTTACAAAGTTAGGCTAGATATTCATGGAAAAGAAATCGTTACCTACAGCAAAGATTTTTATAATGATGGTGAAAAAGTTAAGGTTGTTTTAAACAAAAAAGGCAATCGTGCAAAAATTATTACAGACAATGTTCAAGAAGATGCAGAGGAAAAAATACTAGTTGAAGAAAATTAAAAAAACACATTCTAATCTTAGAATGTGTTTTTTATAATAAATTTTAATTTTTCACTTTAAGTTTTGCGTTTTTATTCCCATTCAATTGTTGATGGTGGCTTTGAAGTAATGTCATAAACAATACGATTTATGTGCTTGCATTCATTAACAATTCGGGTGCTACATTTGTCTAAAACATCATGAGGAATTTTATACCAATCTGCTGTCATAGCATCAACACTGCTAACGCCACGAAGCGCAATAGTATAATCATATGTCCTGTGGTCACCCATAACACCAACAGAACGCATACTAGTTAAAACAGCAAAATATTGCCAAATATCTCTGTCTAGGCCAGCCTTTGCAATTTCGTCACGGAAAATATAATCTGCATCACGAAGAAGATCCAATTTTTCCTTAGTAATTTTTCCAATAATTCTAATTGCAAGTCCAGGTCCTGGGAATGGCTGACGCATAACAAGCTCATCTGGAAGGCCAAGTTCCTTACCAAGCTTACGAACTTCATCTTTATAAAGGTCACGAAGTGGCTCAATAATCTCTTCAAAGTCAACAACTGAAGGAAGTCCTCCAACATTGTGGTGACTCTTTATAACTGCACCACTTGCTGTTCCACTTTCAACAACATCCGGATAAATTGTGCCTTGAGCAAGAAAATCCACTTTGCCAATTTTCTTAGCTTCTTTCTCAAAAACTTTAATAAATTGTTTTCCAATAATTTTTCTCTTTTTCTCAGGTTCTTTAACACCCTTAAGTTTTCTCAAAAATCTTTTGCTAGCATCCGCAGTAATTAAATTAATATTAAACTGGTCCTTAAAAACTCTTTCAACTTCTTCTCTTTCAAATTTTCTAAGAAGGCCATGGTCAACAAAAACACAAATAAGTCCTTCTGGACAAGCTTTTTGAAGCAGTGCTGCACAAACCGAGCTGTCAACACCACCAGATAGTGCAAGAAGAACTTTTTTTCCTGCAAGTTTTTCTCTAAGCTGTTCAATTTGAGTTTTAACAAAACTGCCCATTGTCCAGTTGCCCTTAGCTCCACAAATTTTATAAATAAAGTTTTGCATAATTTTCAAGCCTTGGTTTGTGTGAACAACTTCTGGATGAAACTGAAGTCCATAAATCTTTTTCTTGTCATTTGCCATAGCTGCATTTGGAGTGCTGCTGCTAGAAGCAATACTAACAAAACCCTTACCCAGTTTTTTAACATAATCCTGATGGCTCATCCAAACAATGTTTTTCTTTTTAACGCCATCAAACAAAATATGTTCTTTATATTCAACTTCAACCTTGCCATATTCACCAACCGGTGCAGGACAAACTTCCCCGCCAAGGGTCTGTGCTGTAATCTGCATACCATAGCAAATTCCAAGAATAGGAATACCAAGTTTAAATACATTTTCATCAATTTTATAAGCAAAATCTGCAAAAGCAGAAAGCGGTCCACCAGTAAAGATGATACCAATAGGATTCATTTCTTTAATTTTTTCAGCGGTTGTTGTGCAAGGAACAAGTTCTGAATAAACCTTCATATCACGAACTCTTCTTGCAATGAGTTGACTATATTGTCCACCAAAGTCAACAACAACAATAGTTTCTCTTTTTGTTTCTGACATAATTTTCTCCTTAAATATAATGAGATTATAACACAACAAATAAACCTTTAGCAATGAATTATAGAAAATTATTAAAAATTATAGTTTTTTATAAAGATTTATAATTGCAAAGGAACCCAAACTTTGTTATAATCTTTGTATGGAAAATAAAAATAACTATGCATATAGAACAATATTTGCAGAGTATCAAAAGTTTTATAAAGACGGAAAATTAGATAAGCTTCCAAATATCGAGGGCAGAAATTATATAAAGGATAAAGACTCAAGATGCAATAACTTCAACTATGATCCAGAAACAAGATATTTGCACTTTTTCAGCAATTATCATGATGCTGAAGAATATGCAAAAGCTCTAAAGAAAGACTTTCCATCAAAAAAGCTAATAATATTAAAGTTTAAGTTACCTAAAAACTTAATACAAAAGAGTTATCTCGGCAGATATTTCAGTTTTGCAGAAATGAGAGATGTTGACAGAAAAGAATATATCTTCCCTGCAGAAGAATATAAAGCAACATTTTTTATTGGTGAGGCTGGCGAAGGCGACCGTGAGAAAAATATGGTTCACTATGATCCAGATAATTATGGCGACGGTTTTTTTAGATTTTAAAAAATTATAATTTTCACATACACTAAGGAAAAAAATTTAAATTATGAAAAAGATTATTAAAATTTTTGCAAGCATAGGAATTGCCCTATGTTTAATTCTATTTGTCGGTTGCAAAAATACAAATAACTATGAAGCATCACAAAATGTTAAAGATTCTGGAACAAAAAACTATTATGAAAAGAAAGGCTATGTTCCACTAACACTCTCAGATGAGCTTTCAGTAACATTAGCAAACCCAAGCGTTGGTGAAATAATTAACTTCAACGATTCTTCCACTTATGTTAAGCCAAACACTATAATTTCCGTAAGTGTAAACAATAAATACTTTGTCAATAACAATTATCCAGCAACAGATTTAAAACACAGTAAAATATTATCTGGACTAAAAATTAATGGCAAAGTATTTTTAATTGAAGAGCTAGATTACAAAAATTTAGTAATATATGAAAAGACAACAATTTATCCTGTGTTTTCAAGTTTTGACATCATTGGCTTAGCAATAAGCTTAAACGATGAAAAAGTTCCAACAGACAAATCAATATTTTCTAACGACAACTTGTTTTATATTCGCACAACCAATTTTTCTAAACTTGAAAATTTAACAGACAATAATAAAACTTATAACATTAATCATCGCTTAAAAATATCAAATTATGATGTACCTGAATTTAACATAACCTTTGAATTAATTGTAAGCAATCTAAAAATAAAAACTCACCTTTTGTTAAAAATTTCTGATGATAGATTTTTGCTATATAATATTTCAAACAATAGTTTTGCTTGTGATAGTTTCAGGTTAAACATTAGTTTCACAAATGACATAACAACAAGTGAAAATTTAAAAAAATAGGAGCCATAACTCCTATTTTTATTTTGCCTTAAATTGACATTCACCATCAATATATGTGCTTAAAATATTAAAGCCCAAATTTGAATTTAAATTAAAGCTATCAATCACAACAAAATTTGAGAGCTTACCATTTTCAAGCGAGCCCTTGTGAGTTTCATCAAAGCAACAAAACGCAGCATCTTTAACCATAGAAGCAAAAGCTCTGTTTGCAGAAATCCTTTGATTTTTTCCAAAAACTTTTCCTTCCAAAGTTTCACGTTTGCTCGCAAAATCAATAAGCAAATCAGCTTTGTTAATATCATCCTTAGATGAGCAAAGCATAAAGTTTAATCCAAATTTTTCTGCAAGTTTTGCTGGCTGAATATTGTTCGCCCTATGTTTTCCAATAATCTTTATTAAAGTTTTCCCATAAGTAATATCGCTAATTTTAAAACCAAGAGAAACTGAAAATTGTTTAAGTTTTTTTATTTGTTTTTCAGAAATAACACTTGCAAAATTAAGAATTGGTCTGCAAAATGATTCAGCATCTTTTCCTTCAGAATGTTCACCTAAACAGGTCAAAAATTGTTCAACAGCCATATCACCGCTAGCAAAAACCATAAGCTGTTTTTTCTCTTCAAGTGCGGCTTTAATTAAAAATGAAAGTTGTTCAAAACCAACAAGTGGTTCGCCGCCATATCCTGCTTCATGCCTATAAGGCTTAGCAAGCCATGCACGCTTATTTATAATCTCACCATCAAGATTCAAGCAATATCCTCCAAGCTTTAAGTGGTTTTTATATTTTCTAAAAGACCTGCAGTTATCATCCATAACCTGCTTAAAGCCTAGCATATCAACAAAACAATTAATATCAATCTTTAGCAAATTCTGCTCAGAAAGTTTCTTCCAAAAAGTAAACTCTTTTGCACCAACAAAAACTTCACAAACCGTTGTCACACCATTTTCCAAACATTCCTGTTGAAGCTTTAAAAATTCATTTTTATAAAGCTTAAAATTAACAAATTTGTCATAATTTTCATCAAATTCACTTAAATTTTCAATATATTTTTCACTTTTTGCGTTTTTTATGCGGTTTTCTATTATTTTAAAAAGACTTAAATTCATATCAAAAAATGCTGGCAAAACACTTTTTTCTTTAAGGTCAACAAGTTTAGTGTCTTCAGTTTTCATGCTAAAAACCTCATCTTTTTTTCCAGCAAACACAATAATCCCATCATTAACAAGCATTGCTTCAGCAACTTCTTCGCCATCATTCAGGGTATAAAATTTTGCATTATAAAATATTTTTTGCATCTTAAATCCTTTCCAAAACTTCAAAATAAATTTTGCTGCAATGTCCTGCTCTAAACCAGTTTATGTTGCGATTTTTCCTAATCCCATTCACATAAGCCATAAGGGCATAAAGCGTTCCACTATGTGCCACAATAATAACATTTTCATTTTTGTCAATGTGCTCATCAATTATTCTTTTAAATTCAATAAAATTTCTAGTTAAAAATTCCTTGCAGCCTTCAGGATTTGTTGAAGAATAAAGTGGGTTCATATAATTGTTAAACCATTCTTGTTCCTTTTCATTTTTTGGTTCGCCATCAGACAAAAGTTCCCTGTCATTAAGCCCATCCAAAACCTCTGCAGGAAGCTTATATTTAAGCTGAAAATATCTTGCAGTTTTAATTGTCCTTTTTGTGTTTGAAGAATAAACCTTGCTAAACTTAATGTTTTCTTTTTCCTTCAGAGCAAGTTTAGCTTGTCTTCTTCCAAACTTTGTAAGCTTATCATTTTTAGCATCTGCGTGCCTCATAAACATAATAATCATAAATTCACCTCATTTCAATTTTAAATTTAAAAAATTACAATGTCAAACTTTTAAACTTAAAAATATTTTACTTGGCGAATTAAAAAAAGTTTTGCATAAATACTATCGCTTTTCACACAATAAAGTTATTAGGAGAAATTTCATGAAAAGACATATAAGAAATACGTTTAAAAACTGGACGCCGTTCAAAAAAAGATATATCCCAATTTTCAGTGCAATGGGCACATTATTCGTAGTTTCGCTAATCTTAATTTTCACGCTTCCAGTAATAACTCATCAATTAATCACAAGTCCAAACAAAAAATCAGATAAAAGTGGTTGGCCCGTAAGACTAAGTGCCCCATACATAGATATGTCTTCTTGGGTAGACCCAGCAAATGCCTATAGCATTAATGGTGCACCAGACCTTGGCAAACTCTATGATGATTCTGGCTTTGGATATTTCAATCTTGGATTCATTCAACCAGACCAAACAAAACCACTAGATGAAGGTGGAAGAATCCTTTGGGGCTGGGGCGGATATTATAAACTCAGTGACGAAGGCAATGACAATTATCAATATCAGGGAATAAAACAATCACTTAAAAACCTAAGAGACAAAGGTGGCGACTTCTGTATTTCAATTGGTGGACAAGCTGGCGATGCTCCATGGGTTGTAACTCAAAACAAAGACAGACTTGTAGAGTTTTATAGAGATGTAATTGGTTCATACAATGTAAAAAGACTAGATTTAGACATTGAAGAATCAAATCAAGACCACGACCAAAACATTGTAAATGCAAAAGCCATAAAGCAAGTTCAGGGAGAAACTGGTGTTGAAATCACTCTCACAATTCCAATAATGCCAAACGGCTGGGAGCAAAAGCAAATTAACATTATAAATGCCTATCTTGATGCAGGTGTTGATATTGCGGTAATAAACTCAATGACAATGTGTTATGGCACAGGAGTTAGAGCAGATGAAGACTATGGAACAGCATCTGTTAGAGCAATCACAAACTCAGTAAAGCAGTTAAAAACACTTTATTCAAATCACGGCTTTGAACTTACCGATGACCAAGCCTACTTAAAAACTGGTGCAACATTCTCAATAGGCTATGAAAGCAATCTATACCCTGTTTTCACACTTTCAATGGCAAATACAGTTGTAGAAGATGCAATGAAACATAACTATGGCTTAGTTTCAATGTGGTCAATGGGCAGAGATGCAAAACTAGAGTCTAACAAAGCAATAAACAAGCAATATGAATATAGCAAGGTATTGCAAAAATATAATGAAGACACAAATTAAATTATAAAAGTAAAGCTTAGATAAAAAACAATTAAAAACCCTCAGACAGTTTTTGTCTGAGGTTTTAATTTAAAAATTTTTATAATAGCTTATAATCCTTATAACAAAATGCAGATTACACCACCCTTTCTTTCATTAACAATCTTAGTAACAGTTTTACGCATTTTTGTTTGAACTTCTTCAGGAAGCCCTGCAAGTTTTGAGTCAATAGATTCTTTAACAAGTTCGTTCATTGGCTTGCCAAACATATTTTTGTTCCAAATATCTTGCTTGTTGTTTTCAAATTCACTCATCATGTGAGAAACAAGTGAGCCGTTTTCCCCGCTGCCAACAGCTGGACAAACCTCTGCATTAACATCAACTCTCATAATATGAAGACTTGGTGCTGTTGCCTTAAGTTTAAGGCTAGAAGTGCCATTTTTGGTAACAATTTCTGGTTCTTCCAAACTAAGGTCTTCAATATTAGGGTTAACAATTCCATAACCTGTTTCTTTAACCATATCAAGGGCTGATTTAATTTTATCATATTCTCTTTTTGCCTTAACAAGGTCTTTCATATAGCTCATCAAATAATAGTCATCAGAAATCTCAGTTCCACATTCCTTGCTAAGAGTCTTATAAAACAAGCTTTCCTCTGCCAAAATATTAAAGTTAATTTCACCATTAGAAAGGTTCAATCCAGCAAGTTCAAGTGGCTTAAGGTCTTCACTTTCATCAAACATACCAAGCATATTTTGATAGTCGCTCATTTTATAGCAAAGTGTTGTTTGTTCCTTAATTTTTGAAGTAATATCTTGAATAAACTCATCTTCTTGTCCAAGAGCATTAATCCACTTAGGAAGGCTAAAGTTAATTCTTTTAACTGGAAACTCTAACAAAATAGCCTTAATAACACTAGTAATTTCCTCGCCGCTAAGCTCTGAAACATTAAGAGGCAAAACAGGAGTGTTATATTTTTCCCTTAAGCTTTCTGCAAGTTCTCTGCAGTCCTCTGAATGAGGAGTTCTAGAGTTAAGCACAATAACAAAAGGCTTTTTGCTTGCTTTAAGTTCATAAACAACCTTCTCTTCTGCCTGAACATAATTTTCTCTGTCAATGCCAGCAATAGAGCCATCAGTAGTAACTAAAACTGCAATAGTAGAGTGCTCAGAAATAACTTTTCTAGTTCCAATTTCTGCGGCCTCTTCAAAAGGCATTTCCTCATCGCTCCAAGGAGTTTTAACCATACGTGGGTTTCCCCCGTCATCTTCAAAGCCAGCAGCCCCTTCAATCATATAGCCCACACAGTCAACAAGTCTAACCTTAGCTGATACTTCATTTCCAAAATCCACATTAACAGCTTCATTTGGAACAAATTTTGGCTGCATTGTCATAACAGTTTTTCCAGCACCAGACTGAGGCATTTCGTCAATGGCTCTCTGTTTTTCGTAAGTGTTTGCTATATTATCTAAAATTGATGATTTCATAAATTGAGAAATAAAAGTTGATTTTCCTGTTCTAACAGGTCCAACTATTCCAACATAAATGTCACCACTTGTTCTCTTTGCAATATCATTATATATTTCAAAGTTTTCCATAAACCCTCCATTTTTGTGTTTATACCAAATTTATATGAGCAATTATTTTTTGATATGCAAAGTTTTATAAAAAAAGTTTCATATTAAATTTTTATAGAAAGTTCCGCAAAGCTAAAAAATGACCACAAAAAAAAGCGACAATTTTGTCGCTTAAAAAATATGTTTAATTGTTTTCTTTTTTTCCAAAAAGCTGTTCATGGGCTTGCTCAAGTTCTTCTTCAGTAATAAGTCCCTTTTCCTTAAAGTTTTTAAGTTTTTCAAATTTAGCAAGCTTTTCTGCTTCTGTTTCTTTTTCTTCAAAAACTTCCTGCTCTTTTGCTGGCTGATCATCAACTTTCTCTTCATTGGTTTCAATGGTTTCAACCTTAACCTCAGTTTTTTCTTCAGACACGCTAGAAACCTTAACTCTGTTGCTCGCAAGCAAGATATAAGGAATTATAGATAATAGTCCAAACGGAAAACAGAAAATACTAACAAAAATAACATAATTTCTAAATGCTTGTTTGCTAAAAAGCATCGTATCTTCAAGGTGTTCTGCCTTATATGCAAATTGTTTGCCAGCAATATAACAATAAACCCCAATAGGAATAAACACTAGTGAAAAAGTGTATAGTGCAAAAAATATAAAGCAAAAAACGGATGTAATATTTAATAAAATTTTAGATGTTTTCATATAACCCTCTTTAAATGTTTTTAGATTTAAGTTTCTTTTTAGATTTTTTTATCAAGCTTGCTTTGCTTTCCTTACCAAGCATAAGCCTGTCAATATTCTTGCGATGAGCATAAAGTGCAAACAAGAAAATAACAAACAATATTACACAAACAATCTTTCTGTCACTTAGGCTTAAAATACTTTTCATGCGAATGCCCTCATAAACAGTTAAAACTGTTATACACAAAAAGCTAACAACAGAACCATATTCAAACAAAATCCAAACAACAAAGCCAACAGCAAGCACAATTGACGCAACAATAGGGTTTGCCGCAAAAAACAGCCCCATAATGGTAGCAACACCCTTTCCGCCCTTAAAGCCCCAAATAATAGGATAGATGTGACCAACAATACAAGAAACTCCAGCAATATAAAGCATCAAATAGCTCTTGTCAAAAATATAATATGCTGCAAGACAAGGAATAAAGCACTTAAGCATATCTAAAAGCAAATTAAGTGCACCAAGCTTAAAGCCATATTGCCTAAGCGTATTAGTTGACCCAGGGTTTCCACTTCCCATTTTAGTAATATCATCATGTTTTGTGCGAGCAATCATTCTGGCAAATGAAATGTTTCCACAAAAATATGAAATCCAAACAGTAACAATCACGTGCCACCAAATAATATCCATAGTTACTCCTATAAATCTTCTTCTTTTTTGCTCTTTAGTTTAATAATAATAGGCGTTCCAGTAAAATCATATGCCTTTCTTATCGTATTTTCCAAATATCTCAAATAATTATCCGTCATAAGCGAAGTGTCATTAACAAAAAGTATAAATGTTGGCGGATTGGTTCCTCCCTGAGTTGCATAAAAAATCTTAAGTTTCTTACCACCCTTAAATGGAGGTGAATTAATAACATAAGCATCAGAAAGCACATCATTAAGCGGTCCCGCAGCAACTTTTCTGCTTGCATTAGCCAAAACCTCATCAACAGCCTGCATAAGCTTTTCTGTTCGCTTGCCAGTAAGTGCAGAAAGATAAACAGACTTAAAGTAAGACATAAAAGCAAGTTCACCCGCAAGTTTTTCATTAAACTTGTTCATTGTGTTAGTGTCCTTGTCAATAAGGTCCCATTTATTAAGCACAACAACAGAAGGCTTTTTTTGCTCATCAATAAAGCTAGCAATTTTAAGGTCTTGGTCAGAAATTTCAGTGCTAGAATCAATAACCAAAACAACCACGTCCGCATTCCTAATTGAGTCTAATGAGCGTATAATAGAATATCGTTCAATAGTTTCGTCTTCAATCTTGCTTTTCCTACGCATTCCAGCAGTGTCTATTAATGAATATTTCTTTCCATTGCACTTAAACGGAATATCAACAGAATCTCTAGTTGTTCCCGCAATGCTTGAAACAATAACTCTTTCTTCCCCAACCAGCCTATTAATTAAGCTAGATTTTCCAGCATTAGGTTTTCCAACAATAGCCAGTTTAATGCAATCTTCTTGTTCTCTCTGCAAAAGTTCCTTAGGAAAATGTTCAACCACAGCATCAAGAAGGTCACCAACACCTTTGCCATGAAGTGAAGATATCAAATATGGTTTTCCAAGTCCAAGAGAGTAATATTCATATTCAAGACTAGCATCATAGTTGTCAATTTTGTTAACAGCCAGCAAAATAGGTTTTTTGCTTTTTCTAAGCACCTGAACAACTTCTTCATCAGCCGCAGTAATCCCAAGTTTTCCATCAACAACAAAAATTATAACTTCTGCCATTTCAATAGCAAGCTTTGCCTGCTTAACAATTCCAAAAGAGATCTCATCTTTTTTTTCAAAATCAAGCCCACCAGTATCAATTAAAGTAAACCCATTGTCAAGCCAAACTCCATGAGCAAAAATTCTATCACGAGTCACTCCAGGTTCATCATTAACGATAGAAATTCTTTTTCCAACAATTCTATTAAATAGTGTAGACTTCCCAACATTAGGTCTGCCCACAATCGCAACAAGTGGCTCTTTCATCATAGTCTCCTAAAATAATTATAAACAAAACAAACAAGTTTATCAAGGAAATTACGCCAAAAAAAAGTATAGACAGTATCTATACTCTTATAAAAAAAATTATCTTGCTTTGCGTTTGCCAAAAATTCCTGCAAACATTTCTGAGAAAAATCTTCCAACTGCATATCTTGCCTTTTTAGATGCAAGCAAAACAACAGTCAAAATCAAGGCAACTCCACCAAGCACTCCAAGAACAATCCAAAGAGTGTTATTAGAGCCAGCCGCATTTTTATTGCTAACAAGCCCAGCCTCATTTCCGTTCACTTCAACATCAGCCAAAGACTTGTTGCTGGCACCTTCTGTTCCATAAAGAACAACGTCCAAAGTTTTTGCAAGATATTCAGTTGACCTTTTTGCATAATCCTTTTCAATGTTTTCACAACCCATTTCAAAAAGCATTGCACGAGTAGAAAGTTGTTGATTATAGTTTCCCTTGCCAATATAAACGTCCTTAATAAGTCCAGGATAAACTTCATCTGCATAAGCTTTTATGGTATAAGCAAAATTTTTGTTTTCCTCATAGTTTTTGCTTGCCGCCCCAATAACCATTCTCACTGCAGTCATTTCCTTTCCGTCAACTTTTGTAAGATAATATTTTCTGCTAGTAGAATCTCTGTGAATATCAAAAATTGCGTCAACACCCTCGTTTAAAATTGCAGCTGCAGTAACCTGACTTCTTGTATAGGCACCAGAGTTGTGTGGAAGATGAAGGTCTTCTCTATAAACTGTTTCAACACCAAGTTTGTTAAAATTTTTAGATAACGCAGCACCAACATCATGAATGCCACCCTTTCCATAAACAGAGTCAACGCCATCTGGTGTATAATAGCTTTCATCATTATGAGTGTGATAAATACCAACTTTTTTCTTAGAAGCAGCTGAAGCGTTCACCTCACCATCAGCGGACTTTTTTTTAACATTCACTTTAGGGAGAGTTTCTTTTTTAATAAATTTTGCAATCGCAGTTTTAGACTTATCATCAACGCTTTCAATTTCATAAAGGTCATTTTCATGAGAGAGATATTTGTCACCCTCATTCACTTCATCACCCTTAGTAAACAAAATTTTAGATTTAGTTTTGTCAGAATAAACAGTATAAAAATTATTTTCAGACACTGCAAAAGCCTGACAATTTGTGTTAACAAGCCTAAAGCTAAACATAACAACAAACAATAAAACAATAGCTAAAAATCTTTTCATTTTACTTTCCTCCTTTTGTTGCATTTTTAAAATTCTTGCCATTTGAGCTCTTTTTAGCTGTTTTTGCGTTTTCTTTTGGATATTTTGCGTTTTTTGCTTCTGCAACATTTTCAAGTCTTTCAACCCTTCTATCACCAGTGCCAAGCTTACCATTTTTTTCTGAGTCATAAGTGTGGGTCTTAAAATTAAATTCTTTCTTTTCTTTTCCACCACTTGCAGCCTCAAAGCATCTTCCTAAAAACTCACTCACTGCAACCGAGATAATA
This sequence comes from uncultured Clostridia bacterium, assembly GCA_948434855.1. Lineage (GTDB taxonomy): Bacteria > Bacillota > Clostridia > Christensenellales > UBA1242 > RGIG1681. Next base: position 16,827 of record CAOJFR010000015.1, read on the forward strand.
ATTGCAACAACATAAGTTCCAAATGCTCCGCCAACACCAAGCCCCAAAATTGATGGAGTCTTAGTGCAAAAATTAACAATCCATTGAACAAGTCCTGCAAGCGTAATTCCAAACAAACAAGACACAAAAGCGTTTCTTCTGCTTCTGCCAAGAGCATAGGCAACAATACCTGCAACTAGGCCATAAATATACATATTGTCAATAATCATTTCTTCTGGGTCAGCTGGAAGAATCCATTCAAGACCATAAATAATGCCACCAACCAAAACTGTTCCAATAACAGTTCTAAGCAAATCTCTAGACCATCCGCAAGAGATTAAAAGATAAATAGAAAGCCCTAGTGGAATCAAAAATCCACCAATTGAAAAACAAAAATAAGGCCCAATCCAAATCGGAGGAATCACAATTCCAATACAAATTAAAATCAAAATAACAAGTGCCTGCTTATCGTTAAGGCGAAGGCTGTCCAAAATTTTCTGTCCCGCACCAAACATAATAAGCAAAATAATAACTGAAATAATAACTAAACTTACCGACATAAAAAACTCCTTTACAATTAGTATGTAAAAGAGTTTAATTTTTATTTATAACTTATTTAAAAAATCAATTTTTATTTCAGGCAGCTCAATAACCTTGCCATCCAAATAGCTTAAAAAGTCACTTTTAGAAAAATGAAATTTAATCTTATAGGAACAAAGACATTGAAATTTAGTTTTAAATTTTGAATTAATTTCAGAATTTCCGTACTTCTCATCTCCCAGAATAGGATAGCCAATAAATGCAAGATGAGCTCTAATCTGATGAGTTTTCCCAGTAACAAGCTTAACCGATAAAAGCGAAAAATCATCATTTTGCTTAATTAATTTATAGTAAGTTTCAATTCTTTCAAAATCTAGTTGTGGAGTTTCGCTAATTTTAACAAAAGACTTTTCTTTCTCTTTTTTTAAATATGCAACAAGGTTTTCACTTTCATTTTCAATCTTACCATAAACAAGAGCATAATAAAATTTATCAATACTTCGCTCTTTAAAAGCCATATCCAAACTCTGTTTTGCCATTTCATTTTTAGCAAACACAACAAGCCCTGTTGTGTTTCTGTCAAGCCTGTGAACAGCAAAGCAATGCTTGCCAATCTTTTTACTAGTACGAGAAAGTGCGTCGTCTGCACCATCAGCAGAAACAGTTTCAAGTTTTCTTTGTTTGTTAATCACAACAATATTTTCATCTTCATAAATAATGTCAATAGCTTTCGTAAATTCTTCGCTGTGATAAAAAACAATCTCATCACCAGTTTTAACTTCAGCATCATATGAAACTCTAACATTGTTAACCTTAATGTCTTTTTGCCTCAAAAGCTTCATAACGCCATGATAAGAAATTTCTGGGAATGAAAACATAATTTCCCTAGAAACTTTATCATTAGTTTTTGCTAAAAATTTTTCCACAAACATTGCAATTTCCCCTGCAACTTTTTTTCTTACGATACAATTTTAACATAACCACACCAAAAATATCAAGAACAATAAAGCTTAAAAGCAGATAAATCATCCAAGAAGAAATTAAAGCCCTGTAAACAAAAAATGAAACTACATAGCTAACTACAAATTGAAAAGCAAAAACAAAAATTGCAGTCTTTCTTCCAAATTCATTTTTAATCGCACCCAAAGCTGATATACAAGGTGAATACAATAAAATAAAAACTAAAAACACAACAGATGTCACGCTAGAAAAGCAAATAAGTGAGCTTGGATCAACCAAAGACTGACCAAGTCCCAAAATCAAGCCATCTGCCCCATTAATCATAGCAAGTCCAACAACAATAAGTTCCTTAGCAACAATTCCCAAAATAAGGCTTGCAACAATGCCAGCACTGCCAAGTCCAATAGGTTTAAAAATAAAGGCAAGCCTGCTAGAAATTGCATAAAGAATTGATTTCTCATAATTTGAGCCCTGCAAATAGTCAAAGCTTAATGAAAAATTTTGAAGCAACCAAAGTGCAGAACTAAAGAACAAAATAAGCGTTCCAACCTTAAGCAAAAATTCCATTGCAACTCTTGTGCTATCCTGTAAAACTTTCTTAAGATATGGCACACGATATTTTGGCATTTCCAATATAAAAACATCTTCTTCATCCTTAATAAATTTCTTAAAAATAATGGCACAAATAAGTGAAATTAAAATAGCAAAAACATAGAGTAAGAATACAAATAAATATTTATACTTGTCAAAAAATAGTGATGCAATAACCAAAAAAACAGGAAGCTTTGCCGAGCAAGTAGAAAATGGCAAAAGCAAAGCAGTGCGTTTTCTAAGGTTTTTATTTTCCAAATTTCTAGTTGTCATAACAGCACTTGTTGTGCAACCATAACCCATCATTAAACTAAAAAGTGATTTCCCAGTAAGCCCAAAATTTTTAAGAAGCCCATCAAACATAAATGCAAGCCTAGACATAAAGCCAATATCTTCCAATAGATTTATAAAAATAGTTAGTAATAATATTTGTGGCAAAAATGAGCAAACTGCAGAAAGTGAGTTAATCACACCTTCATTAAAAAAGTTTCTAACCACAACTGAAATATTTGTGCAAGAAATTATTTTTCGCAAAAAATCAAAAATTTTACTGAAAAACCAGTTAAAAACGCCCGAAAATGCCTCACCAACTGGTCCAAACGTTAAAAAGAATACAGCAAAAACAGTTAAAATAAATATAGGAAAAAACGCAAACTTATTTAAAATTACTTTGTCAATTTTGTCTGAAATCTTATAAGGCTCTGCTTTTTTAATTGTGAGAATAGTTTCATTCAATTTTTTATTATTAACAAGCTGGCTCATATTCGTGTTAGGTTTTACATTTTTTTCACAAACCAAATTTTCCACTTCACCCATAAGCTTATTAATGCTTTTTTTCTTTCTCGCATCAATAAGCACAACTCTAACTCCAAGTGCTTCAGCCAAAAGCTTTGAGTTTATACTAAGTTCATTGCTCATATTAACTGCAAGCAAAACTTTAAATCCAGCAACAATCAGTTCTTTTGTCAGGTTTAAATTTCTCTCCAAATTGTTGGCATCACAAATGTTTATGACAAGGTCATTTTTATTTTTTTCAAGAAAGTTTTTTGCAATTTTTTCTTCATTAGAATATCCATGAAGCGAATACATTCCAGGCAAATCTATTGCAGCAAATTCGTCGCCATTAAATTTAAATTTCTTTAATTTTTCAGCAACCGTAACGCCATGCCAGTTGCTTGCTTTTTCGTGCGACTTTGTCATTGTATTAAACAGCGTAGTTTTTCCAACATTTGGGTTTCCAACAAGAATCAAGTTATGCATCAGCCACTTCCACCTTTTCAGAAATTTGCCTGTCAATTCCAAAGTTAACGCTCATCACTTTAACAAGAAATGTCTTCTTTCCAAAATTAGACCTAACAAAAATAATTCTCTGTCCAACACAAAAACCAATACAACTTAGTTGTTGCAAAAGACCCTCATTTTCTATATTTATTTTTTTTATAATGTAAGTATGTCCAGGCAAAGCCTCAGACAACAAAATATTTTCCATAATAAATTTTATTTTTTGTGGCATAAAAAAATAACTCATTAAAGAGTTATTTTTAATTTTTTATTCTTTTAGAAGGCGCCGATTTAGCCTTCATATTGCTTGGCTTAGTAACAACATTCTTTTCCTTTAGTATTGTTTCAAAGTCATTAACAAAATCAAAGAAGGTCGTAATGTCTTTAAACTTTTTATAAACAGAAGCAAACCTAATATATGAAACCTCATCAAGGTCCCTAAGCCCCTCCATAACATATTCGCCAATAATTTGTGAAGAAATTTCCTCTTCCAAACTTCCATAGACTTTCTTTTCAATTTCAGAAACAAGCTTATCAATGTCCGCCATAGAAACTGGACGTTTTTCACAAGACTTAACAATTCCGCTCTTAACTTTGCCTGAAGAAAATCTTTCTCTATCGCCGTTATTTTTAACAACCATAATTGGCGTCACTTCAATAGTTTCAAAGGTATTAAACCTTCTGCCACATCCAAGACATTCTCTTCTTCTTTTAATTGCATTAAGCTCTTCAGATACTCTTGAATCCATAACTCTGCTCTCTTCCGAGCCACAATAAATACACTTCATAAATTTTCCTCTATCACTATAATACAAGAAAAATTAAACAAAAGCAACTTATTTATATTTTTTGCTAGCAATTGGTTTCATTCGCACAAAAGAAGCATTTGACTGATTTTGACCAAAACTCTTGTTCTCAGAAACAGGCATAGAATTTTGCAAACTCACAGCAGTTTTTCCATGTTCTCTATAGCTTTCATAATGTCTAGCACCATAAAAATTCTCAGTAAAAGCATTTTTCTTATTTTGCTCAGAATGAAATCCCTGAGAATACATCCCATCAGACTGAAGTCCAACCAAAATAACATCGTTTCCAATTCTCTTAAACTTGTCAAGCGGAATAAAAAGGTCATCGCCTCTGCGAAAAATCTTTTTATCCCCCGGAACAACAATTCCTAAAATCCCGCCACTTGCAGTATCAAAAACAAGGTCACAAATCCTGCCAAGTTTTCTGCCATTAAAAACATTAATAACTTCCTTTTCTTTTAAGTCTAAAAACGAAACTTCCATACCTAATTATATTCAATTTAATGCATTTGTAACACATGTATAAAAAATTTATTTTGGCAAAACATATATTTTGAGGAGATTATGTCAAATAAGGTTGTAATTTGTGGGATAGATACTTCCACCCTACCAAAGTGCACAAACGAAGAATTAACCAAGCTTATGGAAAGAGTAAAATCTGGCGACAAAGATGCCAGAGAAGAATTTGTAATATATAATATGCGTCTTGTTCTATCAATCGTTAAAAGGTTTTCCGGAAACAAAAATAATGCAGACGACATTTTTCAAGTCGGCGTCATAGGGCTTCTTAAGTCCATAGACAACTTTGACACAAGCATTGGAGTAAAGTTTTCAACTTATGCCGTGCCAATGATTATTGGAGAGATTCGCAAGTTCCTAAGAGATAGCAGTAGCATAAAGGTAACAAGAAGCATAAGAGATATTGCATATAAGGCACTTCAGGCAAAAGAGCGAATATTAAACACAACAAGTTCCGAGCCCACAATAGAAGAAATTGCCAAAGAAACAGGGCTTTCAGAAAAACAAATAGCTGAGGCAATGGATGCAATCAGCGAACCTGTTTCATTATACGACACAGTGTTTCATGATGATGGCGATTCAATGCTAATCATGGATCAAATTAAAGATGACTCTTCCGATGACAAAATTATTGAGCGAACAATCTTAAAACAAGCATTAAAAAAACTTGGAAAAAGAGAACAACAAATTCTGTTTTTAAGATATTTTTCAGGAAAAACCCAAATGGAAATTTCAAATATAATTGGAATCAGCCAAGCTCAAGTTTCCCGCCTTGAAAAAGATGCCTTAAAAGAAATTAAAGAAAGTGTTAATTAAAAAAACGCAAAATTAAGCTTAAAAGTGCTAAATTTTGCGTTTTTTATTGTTATTAAACATATTTTTATTAAGCAAGCTTCAAAATTTCAATTTTCATTTTGTCCAAAATCTTTTTTTCAATCCTAGAAATATAAGACTGAGAAATATCAAAATAATCAGCAACTTGTTTTTGCGTCATTTCTTCGCCGCCAGAAAGCCCATATCTCATACACATAATCTCTTTTTCTTTCTGAGTTAAATTATTAAGAACTTCCATAAGGTTAGATCTTTCATCTTCCTTATCCATATTTTTTGAAACCTCATTAGGGTCACCAGAAATAATATCTCCAATGCAAAGTTCATTTCCCTCAGAATCAGTGTTAAGTGGCTCATCCAAAGACACTTCTCTTCTAAGCTTACTCGTCTTTCTAAGATGCATCAAAATTTCATTTTCAATACATCTAGAAGCATAGGTTGCCATCTTAATTTTCTTTTCATTGTCAAACGAGCCCACAGCTTTAATAAGCCCAATAGTTCCAATGCTAATAAGGTCTTCAATGTTCACGCCAGTGTTGTCAAACTTTTGTGCGGTATAAACAACAAGTCTAAGATTTCTTTCAATAAGCTCATTTCTGGCTTGCTCCGAGCCATCTTTCATTTCATTAACAAGTTCATATTCTCTGTCAGCGTCAAGTTTTTCAGGCAAAATTTCATTGCCGTTAGCAATATAATAAATGCTTCCAAAGTTAATCTTTCTTTTGAAAAAGCTTAATAAAAATTTAAACATATTTTCTCCTTACAAAAAATCTCTATGAAGCAAACAATCATAATCCTTGTCTTCCGTAAGGTTTTCGCATACAATTCCAAGCACGCATTCTTTTTCTTCTTCTTTGCCATTTTTTAAAATCTTAACTGCACCAATATCCGAAATAGGCATTCTCCCTTTAGCCCCGCCCACAGAAACATATTCAAGTTCATGCGAAATGTTTAATCCAAAATATTTTTCAGACCTAATCATATCGCATTCGCCCTCAGTTAAATATTTTTTAATCACCGCAAGAGGAACAATAATAACAGGCTTTTTGGTTTTTGTGTCACAAAGCGAGTTTCCGGAATCAATCAAACCTGTAATTTCTATATGCCTTCCAAATAAAGAAAATGACACTTTTGTTAAAAAACTATTAAACTTTTTCTTTTTAGACAAATATCCAAATAATTTTATAAGCATAAAGTTGTAAAATACCAGCCCAATAATAACCACGCAGTCATAAAAAACCTTCATTTGTTTTTTAAAAATGCTTAAAAATATCGCCCTGGCATACAGCACAAATAAATAACCAAAACCAAAAACCGAAAGCATAATACTAATGCTGCTTGCAAAAATAATCAGTATGCGCTTAAAGTTAAACTTGTCGCAAATAAAAATGCTAATAAAAAGATAGAAACAAAGTTTCATTAAAAAATAAAAACCAAACCAAAGCTCACAAAACACAAAAATCAGCTGAGGGATAGTGCTAAATAAACTCAGCATACAAAATTCCAGCTTGCCAGTTTTAAGTTCAAAAAGCCTGCAAATAATATAAATAACTGAAAAGTCCAGCACCAAAGCTGATATAAAAAATGAAAGATAATATTCCATAATTAAATTTTAACCTAAGGGTGCTCAAAACAAGAAAAACAATAATGTTTAATTATTAAAATAAAAATCGTAAAACTACATATTTTGTCAAGAAAAAAAAGATGGCTTCCCCGCCATCAATTTTTATATTTTCCTTTTTCTTTTCAATGTCATCCTGACCCTAACGAGAGATCCATTCCTTACATTCATTGTCATCCTGAGCTTGCCGAAG
>CAOJFR010000016.1 GCA_948434855.1 uncultured Clostridia bacterium
TAATTTCAAAGGCGCATCCAAATAATCCTGCAAGCAAAAAATCGCTTGAAAAAGTAGGTTTAAAGTATTTAAAAACAATGACAGTTTCTGGTGGATTTTTAAGAGACTTATATATGCTTAAATTAAAATAAATTTAAAAAAAAAGAACATACTAAAAATGAGAAAGTTATGAAATATATAAAAAAATTTTTATGTTTTGCTATGTGTATTTTCGCTTGTTTTGCGTTTTCAGCTTGTGGCAAAAAAGGTGATAATCAACAAGAAAATTCCAGCCCCTCAAGCACAGAACTTTCGCTGCAAAAGGTGTTGAATGAGACCTATAAAAAGCTTAATGCTGAAACAAACACAAAAAATGATACTCGTCCAAGTTTTTCAGCAAAAACAGAGAGCGGGGAATATACGTTTAAAGCTTATGATGATTTTGTTTATGAGGGCATTTATCTGCTTAAACTTTTGTCTGAAACAGATAAACTTCAAAACAATGTTTGGTTATATGATGATGCAACAAAAACTTCACTTTTGACTGGTGAAGCAAATAAGTTAGAGATGCTCTATATTAATAGAAATAAGCAAGATTTTGTCCATAAAGTTGAAATTTATATGCTTTTTTCAAAAATTGGCTTTAGTTTTGCAGATTTTCCAAAGAGTTATAATATGTTTTGTTATGAAATTGAATTTAATGAAAAGTCAGAAGATTTAAGTGTTTCTTTCTTTTTAGAAAAGTCTAACACAAGCAAAAACATATTAGACTCTTATGCAAATTATTATACATTTTCATATAAAACAGACAGGCTTAGTGTTGGTGCAAATTATTTGGAAGCAAAGTCATTTTTAAGACTTCAACAATTTGATTATGAAAACATGATGGGATTAATTCCTGAGTATGTTAATGGCTATAATTTTATTGGATTTTTGTGTCAAAGCAACACAGCAATAATTCCAGACAATTTAACAACATCAAAAGATGAGGTTAAAAGTGATATTAGGGACACACTTAAAAAGTTTGATGCCATTGGCAGAAAGATTAATGATATTAATGCCACAAAGAAAAAAGCAACTGGTTTGACTGATAAATTTTTAAAAATTGCAAATGCAAATAAGATTTCAGATTTTGTTATTTAAAACATTGACAGGAATTTTGAATTGGAGTAATATTTATTTATGAAAATAAATTTTAAAGAGTTTCAGCAACAATCTTAAGATGTGTGGGTGAGTGCTCACACAAGCATTTTTGTTGCTTGTGCAAAAAGTCATCAAGCAACATAACTTGATGACTTTTTATTTTGGGGGATATATGGATAACGAAAAGATGAAAGAAATTTTGGAGAGAATGAAGGCGAATAGACCAAGCTTTCCTAAAAGAGCAATCGTAACTGGAGGAATGCCTTATGGAAACAAGGGGCTTCACTATGGTCATGTTTGTGGAATGTTTGTGTATGCAGATTTTTTTGCTAGGTTTTTAAAAGACAAGCTTGGTAAAGATAATGTTATATTTTTATCTGGAACAGATTGTTATGGTTCGCCATCGCTTGAAACCTTTAGAAAAATGCAGTCTGAAGGTTTTGATGGTACAATTTCAGATATGGTTAAAAGTTTCAATGAAAAGCATATTGAAACTTTAAAAAAATATGAAATTGGTTTGGACTTTTTTGAGGGCTCAGCTATAGGTGAGTCTGCTGAAATTCATAAAAAGGTAAGTGAAGAATTTTTTGATATTCTTTATAACAATGGAACACTTTCAAGGCTTTCAACCTATCAGTTTTATGATGAAAAACTTGGTTGCTTTTTGAATGGAAGACAAGTTCTTGGAAAGTGCCCAATAGAGGGTTGCAAGAGTGAAAAAGGTTATGCTGATGAATGTGACCTTGGTCACCAATATTTGCCAGAAGAATTGATAGACCCTGTGTCAACATTGTCTGGCACAAAACCAAGTTTAAAAAAGATAGAAAACTGGTATTTTAATTTGCAAAATTACACAGAGCTTCTTAAAGACTGGATAAATAATCTTGAAACAAAAACCCCAACTCGTCCATTTGTTACAAAAGAAATTAAGGAGTTTTTAAAGAAACCTGAAATTTATATTAAAAAAGATTATATGGAAAGCTTTAGGTCAGTTTCATCAAAACTTCCATCATTTACAGAAGTTGAAGATAAAAGCAAGGCAAGTTTTGTTATAATTTTTGAAAATTTGGCTGACAGAGAGTGTGCTTGCGAGCTTTTGACAGAAGCAGGAATAAGATATAGAACTGGAAAGACGCTTGTTCCATTTAGGCTTTCTGGAAATATATCTTGGGGTGTACCAGTGCCTGAAAAAGATGGACTTGATGGCTTAACATTTTATTGCTGGCCAGAATCACTTTGGGCACCAATTTCATTTACGAGAGCTTATCTTAAAAAGACTGGCAAAAATGAAGAAGATTGGAAAAAGTGGTGGTGCAGCAAAGAGGCAAAAGTTTATCAAGTTATTGGGGAAGATAATATTTATTTTTATGGTCCAGCTCAGCACGCTATGTGGTTTGCAACTCAAGGGGCAAATCCTATGGCTGAGCCTTCTGATGGAGAATTGCAAGTTAGTCAGCTTATTGTGAATAAGCATTCGCTTTTTTTGGGAAACAAAGCAAGCTCTTCAGGAAAAATTAAGCCACCAATGGCAGATGAACTTTTAGAGCATTATACCCATGAACAACTTCGTGCACACTTTTTGGGACTTTCTGTTGGAAACACATCATCTTCATTTAACCCCAAGGTTTATGACCCAGATGCTAAGGCAGAGGATATTGACCCTGCTATTAAAGATGGAAACCTTCTCACAAATGTTTACAATCGTTCACTTAGAACAATATTTTATACTTGGCAAAAAGATTTTGATGGAATAATTCCTTATGGCACAGTTTCAGAAGATGTTATTAATGAATGTGAAATGAGTTTGCTTAAATATGAAAAGGCTATGATGGAACACAAATTTCATCTTTGCATTTATGAGCTTGATAGCTTCCTTAGAAATATTAATAAATTTTGGACAAAGAATTTTTCTCAGGATGATAAAACAGTGGAGGCAGAAGTTATTGTTAACACTTTGCACTACATTAAGGTTGCAATGATAATGCTGCATCCAGTTGCTCCAAGCGGAATTGAAAACCTTGCAAAAATGCTTAAGGTGAAGGAAAACATTTTTGACTACGATAGAGCAAATGAACCAATTTATAATTTCTTTGAAAGTAAAGAAAATCACAAACCAGAGTTTATTGAGGCTAAATTTGATTTTTTCAAAAAACATAAATCACAACTTGAAATTTTATAAGATATGTGTTATAATAACATCATATAAGGGAGGAAAACTATTATGGCAAAAGCAGGAAGAAAATCTTTATTTCAAAAACTTTTAGATTTTATTAAAAGTATTTTTGGAATTGGAAAATCATCATTAGATATTAATTCTAGTTTTAATGAAGAGAAAAAAGAACAACAAGAAGAAACAGTTAGCACTGCAGTTGTTGAGGCGATGACAGATTTGGAAACTGGAATTTCAAATGCAGCAAAGGGCGCAACTGAAAAACCAGTAGCAGACAAAAATTTAGATGCTGCAGCAAGCGAAAGTGAAGCTGCTCCAGCCGCTGCAACCACAGAGGTTGCTCCTGAAATTATTCCAGAAACTGGAACTGATATTTTGGAGAAATAAATCTATAAAAATAACAAAAACTCGTGAATTTCACGAGTTTTTTTATTGTTTTTCAATAAATATTTATAAAATTTGCGTTTTTTATATTAAGTTTAACAGGCAAAGCCCAAGGTTTAGATATAGCGCATAAATTAGCCAAACATTATAAATGCAGAAGATTATGCCAGATGCAATGTTTGCATAAAAATATCTAAATGTTACAACCAATGCAGAGATTACAGTTAAAAGAAGCCACACACACGCAAAGATAGGAAGGTTTAATCTGAAGAAAAACAAAGGCCACATAATGTTAAAAAACATATGAATAAAATATAGAATCAGATTGACTTTTCTGTCCTTTTCTTTAACCTCTTTATCTCTCCACATTAAAAATGTTGAAACACCTATTGCAACATAAATTATTGCCCAGACAATTGGAAAAACGATTTTTGGAGCTGTGCCTGGAGGCATTTTATAATTTTGAAAATTAAACATTTTTCCGCCAAGAAGCGTTGCAATTCCACCTAAAATAAGTGTTCCGCCAATAAAAATTAAAGCGTCAACCCACCAAAGGTGAGTCATAAAAATTTTATCTTTAATGCTTTCAGATTTTTGATTTGATGTTTTATTGTTTGTTTTGGTTGCACTTTTGCTATTTAAAGCAGTTTCGGTTTTTGCCGTCTCAGAACTTTTTTTGCTATTAATATTTTTATTATTCATATTGTCACCCAAATAAATTTTTGCCAATAATAATAATTTTATTCTTAAACTTAAAACTTAATTGACAATATGTGCTTGGGTTGTTTATAATTGTGGAAGTATAATTATATTTGGAGATATTATGATTAGTGTTAATAATGTTAGGTTGCAGTTTGGCGGCAGAGTGCTGTTTGAAGATGTTAACCTAAAATTTGAAGATGGCTATTGCTATGGGCTTATTGGTGCAAATGGTGCGGGCAAGTCTACTTTTTTAAAACTTATCACAAAACAAATTGAGCCAAGCTCTGGCGATATTGTTATTCAGAGAGGAAAGCGTCTTTCTGTTTTGCAACAAGACCAAAAAGCTTGGGATGATTACACAGTTATTTCAACTGTTATGCATGGCTATGATAGGCTTATGGAAATTATGAGAGAGAAAGATGAGCTTTATGCAAAAGCAGATTTTTCTGAAGCAGACGGAATAAGGGCAGGTGAGCTTGAAAATGAATTTGCTGAAATTGGTGGCTGGGAAGCTGAGAGCGAAGCTCAAAACCTTTTAAACGAACTGGGCATTCATGAAGAGTTTTTTGAAGTGCTTATGAGAGACCTTGACCCAAAACTTAAGGTTAAGGTTTTGCTTGCAAAGGCACTTTTTAAAAATCCGGACATTTTGATTTTGGACGAGCCAACAAACAACCTTGATGCAAAAACGGTTAACTGGCTTGAAAACTTTTTGCTTAATTTTGATAACCTTGTTATTGTTGTTTCGCACAACCGTTATTTCTTAAACAAAATTTGCACTCATATTTGTGATATTGACTATGGCAAAATTGAGATGTTTGTTGGAAACTATGATTTTTGGTATGAGACCAGCCAACTTCTTCAAAGGCAAGCCAAAGAACAAAACAAAAAGGCAGAACAAAGAGCAAAAGAACTTCAAGAATTTATTTCACGATTTGCAGCAAATGCGTCTAAAAGCAAACAGGCAACCAGCAGAAAGAAAGAACTTGAAAAACTTACTTTTGTTGATATTAAGCCATCACTTAGAAAATATCCTTATGTTGACTTTAAGCCGAACAGGGAAATTGGAAACGAAATTTTGAGAGTTACGGGTTTAACTAAAAATGGTCTCTTTGAAAATGTTTCTTTCACTGTTAACAAGGGCGACAAAATTGCTTTTATTTGTTCTAATGCAAATGTTATTACTATGATATTTAAAATTTTGATGGGTGAAGACTCTGCGGATAATGGAACTTTTGAATGGGGTTCTACCGTAACACCATGTTATGTTCCTGAAAACAATGACAGCTATTTTAAGGATTGTGGACTTAGCCTTGTTGAATGGCTTGCACAATATAGCGAAGACAAGGACCAAACCTTTTTAAGAAGCTGGCTCGGCAGAATGCTATTTTCTGGTGAAGAAGCTCAAAAGAAGGCAAACTGCATTTCGGGTGGTGAAAGAGTTAGGTGTATGCTTGCACGTGCAATGCTATCTGGTGCAAATGTTTTAATTTTTGACGAACCAACAAACCACCTTGACCTTGAAAGCATAACTTCTTTAAACAAAGGTATGATTAACTATAAGTCACCAATTTTGTTTACAAGTCAAGACCATGAACTTTTGCAAACTGTTGCAAACAGAATTATTGAAATTGACAACACCAAAGTTTATGATAAGCAAATTAGTTATAACAATTATCTTGGCTTAGACTAAATTAACGAAAATAATTAAATTAAAAAATTAACTTTTCAAATTTGTGTTTATCTTTTGAGGATAAATGCTTTGTTTGAAAAGTTTTTTTATACTTCATTATTTTTAGTTGGTTGTATTGTTGCAAATTGAATTTTATTTTTATATAATTAATTATGATGAAGGCAAAAGAAAAAGTGAAAAAATCGCAAAATGCTTACAAAACAGCATTAAAATACTCGCCATTTTATTTGGTTGGTATTATTTTTCTTATAATTTCACAATATTTTAATTCTCTTATATCGCTGTTTATTGGTCAGGCCCTTGGCATTTTTGCAGGAGAAGAAGAGATTATTTTGCCAGCGTTTTTAAAACATTTTATTAATCCCGCTTCAGTTCAAACAAAAATTTATAGCTTATGCTTAATTTTTATTTGTGTTGGAATTATAATGTGCATTTTTAGATTTGCTAGATCTATGATGCGAAAGCATTTCAATTTTATGGTTGAAACTGAAGTTAGCTCAAACTTTTTTGGTCATGCAATTAGGTTGCCTAAAAAGTTTATAACTTCACATTCAACTGGCGATATTATTCAGAGAAATATTCAGGACTCAAAAAGATTTAAATCGTTTGTGGGTGATGCAAGCTTTAACATTATTTACACTATGGTGAACCTTGGCGTTAGCTTTTTTAATATTTTTTATCTTTCACGTTTCAATTTTTCTATAACAGTTATTTTGGTTTTGTGCTTAATTATATTTCAAACGCTTTATTCACTTTTGGTTATCAGAAAAAAAGAGATAGAACTTTCTAAAATGCGTTCTCAGATGGATGCAGTGACTCAGCAGAGTTTTTCTAATATTTTGATGGTTAAGTCTTTTGCTGGAGAGGAAAGAGAAACTTTAAGATTGTCAGAACTAAATGAAAAAACCAATAAGAAAAAATATAATGTTGACCTGTTATATGCAAGATATTGGCTTATTGTTGATATTGTTTCTGTAATTTATAATGCAGCAATTATTGTTATTATTGGATATCAGTTTATTAATGGAAAAATTGGGCTTGGAATAACTACGAGTTTAATTTTGTTTAATGAAGAGGTTTTGTCTGCTTGCTCTGACCTAATTAACCGCATAAATAAATTTATTAGAACCTCTGTTTCAGGAAAAAGATTAAATGAATATTTTAATGAGCCAGATGACTTTGCGGATGATGGAAAAAATGAGCCAGAACTTTTGGGCGATATTGTGGTTGAAAACTTGTCTGCCAAACTTGATGACGAAGATAGGCTTATTTTGAAAGATATTAGTTTTTCTGTTAAGTCTGGAGAATTTGTTGGAGTTGTTGGAAAGTCTGGAAGTGGAAAAAGCACGCTTATTAATGTGCTTACAAGGTTGGATGATTATTTTGAGGGGTCAGTAAAATATTCTGGGGTTGAGCTTAACACAATAAGCAAAAAATATTTAAGGCAAAACATTGGCATAATCAATCAAGATAGCTTTGTGTTTTCTAATACTGTTTTAGAAAACTTAACAATCCTTTCAGATGGCGAATATGAAGAAAAAGTTAAAGCGGTGTGTCTGGACATGGATATTGCTAAATTTTCTCATGGCTATCAGACAATGGTTGGAGAGAGAGGTGTAACACTTTCTGGCGGTCAAAAGCAACGAATTTCTATTGCACGAACGCTTATGAAAAATCCTAAAATATTGTTTCTAGATGATAGTCTTAGTGCAGTTGATGGCAATGTTTCTGCACAAATTAAAGAAACAATTCAAAACACTAACGCCACAATAATTTTAGTTTCTCACAATCTGTTAAATGTTATGGATGCTGATAAAATTATTGTGCTTAATGATGGAAGCATTGAAGCTGTTGGAACACACAAAGAGCTTGTTAAAAAGAAAGGACTTTACAGAGAACTTTGGAGGCTTCAGCAAAAGGCTCAGGAGGTGAATGATGAAAAATAAGACCTCTATTTTTAAAACTTGCGGAAACCTTTTGGGTGATAACAAAAAATCTATGACTTTGCTTTGCATTTATGGGGCTATTAGTGTTATTTTTGAAATGGGCATTATTTTGTTTTCGGCGTTTTATGGAATTAACAAGGCACTTGCTAGCAGAGACTTTAACCTTATATTGATTTCTGCTGCTGTAATTTTGATTTTTGGTTTGGCTTCTAAAATATTCTTTCATATTCAGTATAGATTGTCTTTGAAGTTTAATGAAAAAGAAAGTAATGAGCTGCGAAAAAGAGTGTTTGAAAAAGCAATTTATTTGGATGCTAACTATTATGCAAATAATTCAACTGGCGCAATGATAAATACAATAATGTATGATGTTGAAACCTTTTCTGATGGAATGTCCAACAGTGTTTTGAATGTTTTGAAGCTTTTTGTTAAGGCTTTGCTTTCATTTGTTGTTGTGACCATTTTAAAACCATCCCTTAGCATAATTTTATGGTTAACCCTTATTGTTGTTGTTATTTTTTCTTATTTGGTGATAAAAAAACTTGGAAAATTATATTCTAAGCGAAGGGCGGTTAACAAAAAAAGACTCTCTCACATAAATGAGGGGATAATGGGCTTAAAAACAGTGAAATCACTCGGAATTGAAGAAAAAGAAACAGAAACCTTTAAAAAATATAACAAAGAACACTATGGCATAAACATGAAAATTGCTGCAGTTAATGAGATTTTTTGGAGATTTTATGACATTGTGACATATGGGGCTTTGGCAGTGCTTTTTATAACTTCAACCAAAATATCAATGAGTTATGGCGAACTATTTTTATATTTTCAGCTGTTTAAAAACACCTTATATGTTACTGCGCATTTGGCTCTTGAGTTTGATGGGCTTTCAGAAATTATGGTTTCAGCGTCAAAAGTTCAGAATTTGCTTGATTATGAGCCTTTGGTTAAAGACAAAGAAATTATACAACCTAAAGCAGATAATCTTAGTGGAAACATAAAATTTGAAAATGTGACCTTTACATATCCATCGGGCGAGACGGTTTTGAAGGATTTTAATTTGGATATTAAGAAAAATACAATGGTTGCAATCGTTGGACAAACTGGGGCAGGAAAGTCTACAATCGTAAATTTAATTTACCGCTTTTATGAACCAAGCCTTGGCAAAATTTTGTTTGATGACACTAACTATAAAGACTTAAGTATAGATTATATTCACAGGCAAATCGGTTTTATTTTGCAAACTCCAATGCTGTTTGATGACACCATTGAAAACAACTTAAGATATGCAAAGCCAGATGCCACATTGGAAGAAATTGAAGCTGCGGTAAAGTTTGTTGGTGCAGATGATTTTATAAAAAAGCTAAAAGATGGATATCAGACAAAGATTGGCGAAAGTGGAATTTTGCTTTCAAACGGTCAACAACAGTTAATTTCACTTGCGAGGGTATTTTTGAAAAATCCAAACATTATTATTTTTGATGAAGCCACTGCAAGCATAGATAGCAAAACGGAAGAATATATTCAAAACAATTTAAGCAGACTAATGAATGGCAAAACTTGCATTTTTATTGCACATAGGCTTTCAACTATTGTTGATGCAGATAAAATTATTTATCTTGAAAATGGCAAAATTAGTGAGCAGGGAACGCACAAACAACTTATGAAACTTAACAAAAAATATGCTAAGCTTTATAATAAGCAGAGAAGTGGACTTTGTGATAAATTGTCATAAAATTAACAAAACCTTATAAAAAACCACTCTTAATGAGTGGTTTTTGCGTTTTTTAATAAAATTAATAGCCAAAGCCGTTTGGTGAATTTGGTTTTGGATTTTTTGTTGTAACGGGTTTATTGATAATTTTTTGAATTGCTAAAACCTTTTCGTCAGTTGATAAATTTTGGTCAATTCTGTGAGTTAATAATGAATACATAAACTCAATTTCTTCTTCATATGTTGCAGGTGCTCTTTTGCTGCCATCATTTGTTATTGTTTCAAAAACTTTTTCTCCTGCAATAAAGGTTTGAATGGTTTCATATTTAACATCAATATTTTTGAGCATAATAAGTTCTTTATTTAAATTTTCAACCAGCTTAAGCTTAAAGTTGTCAACTGATGACGAATCTATATGAGTATGTTTAATTATGTTTTTAACAATCTCTTTAATTTTGTCATCTTTAGTTTTGCAGAGCATACAATCAAATTCAATTTCACCAATAAAAGTTTGACTTGTAAATGTGTCTTTTGTATATTCATTTGCAGGGCAGTGTTCTGTTATTGTTGAAATAAATGGCATTTTAATTAATGTTTTCATACAGTTTCTCCAATTGAAATATAAATATATTATATATCATTAGCTTTGCTCAGTCAATAGCGATAATATTAAAAAATCTATGAAAATTTTATATTTTTTGTTGACATAATGTGCGAAGTAGTGTATATTTAATGCGTTAGTCTTATGCTAATAAGATGCATCGGGGTGTGGCGCAGTTTGGTAGCGCGCGCGGTTTGGGTCCGTGAGGTCGTGAGTTCGAGTCCCGCCACCCCGACCAATTACTTAATGCATTTACTAATCTTGGGCCTTTAGCTCAGTTGGTTAGAGCAACCGGCTCATAACCGGTTTGTCCGCGGTTCAAGTCCGTGAAGGCCCACCAACAATTTAATATAAACAAACATTTGGCTCGGTAGCTCAGTTGGTTAGAGCGCCAGCCTGTCACGCTGGAGGTCGTGGGTTCGAGCCCCATCCGAGTCGCCAAATTGTTTGCTGGCTTTCACTAAAACCAGCGTTTGCCTCGGTAGCTCAGTCGGTAGAGCAAGGGACTGAAAATCCCTGTGTCGGTGGTTCGATTCCGCCCCGCGGCACCAATTGACCCAAGGGTCAATTATTTTATGGGAAGATTGCAGAGCGGCCAAATGCAACGGACTGTAAATCCGTCGACTTTCGTCTTCAGTGGTTCGAATCCACTTCTTCCCACCAAAATGTGACTCGCTTATAATCGCAATAGAAATACTTGAGTTTTTCTCAAATATTTCTATTACTTAAGTGAGCTCATCACAAAAGGGTAGAAAAATTTATAATGAACGTGTGACGCTGGCTATTATAGTTAGGCTGGTAGGCAAATACGCCAGCTATTCCGTCGCAAAGCTCCTTACGAATCCACTTCTTCCCACCAAAATGTGATGTGCTATATAGAGTATATCACAATTATGCCGGTGTGGCTCAATGGTAGAGCATCTGACTTGTAATCAGACGGTTGTTGGTTCGATTCCGACCACCGGCTCCAAATAACAACCTCAGCTTGAGGTTGTTTTATTTTGCGAATTTAAAAACAATAAGGTTATTTTCATTTTAAATTTAGTTTAACTTGACTTTGATGGATCTTTCTGTTTAAAATTATGGAAGGTGAAATATGAATAGAATTTATTGTGCTATTGGCAAAATTATGGAAGTTACACAAAATATTGAAATCAATATTTGTGACATTTGTGAGCAAAGCGAAATTATTAAAGAATTTTCTAGACATACTAAAATTTCGTCTGAGGCTTATGCTCAAGTGGTTAGCGACGCAGCATATCTTAAAAACAAAATGGATTCTATGACCTTTGGTGAGAGAATTTATGTTGTTCAAGAATCTAGAAGCCTAAAACAGGATGAAATTTCAGAGCTTCGCACCTTGCTTGAGAAACGAAACTATTTTACACACGAATATTTTAAGTGTGCAAATTTTGGAATTAATCCACCAGAAAATCAAATTGTTGAAGAATTTGAAGCTATTAAAGAATATTTAAGGAAGTTGAAGGCTATGCTAACTAGACTTGAAATAATTAAAAATGGACAGCGTGAAAGGCTTAATTATTTAATTCAAAAGGCAGGCTTATAAATTTAGAGAAAATTATGAAAGATAAAATTATTAAACTTAGCAATGGCGGAACATTGATATATACTCACACAAGACAAAACAATGCCTCAGCAGTTGAGGTGGGCTTTTCTATTGGTGCAGTAGCAGATAAGAAACCTGGAACTGCTCACTTTTTGGAACATACACTTTTTAAGAAGACAAAAAATAGAACAAACAAGCAAATTGAAGAGGATAGGACAAAAATTGTTTTTCTTAATGCTTCAACAAGCATGGATTTTTTGGTTGTTAAATTTTATAGGTCAAACAAGCTTATTGACGAGGCAATGAATTTTGCGTCTGACATATTGCTTAATTCAGTTTGTGACGATGAGTTTAATGAGACAGAAAAGGGTGTTATTGCTGAAGAACTTGCAATGTGTGCTGACAATGAATCTAGAGATGTTTTTGTGAAAAACTTTAAACAGGCAGAGTCTAACTCTAAGATTGCGTCAGATATTGTTGGGGGAAGTGCACAGAATATTTTAAAGATAAAATTTTCTGACCTTTTAAATTTTAAGAAAAAACATTTTGTTGGAAATAATTTTGTGTGCTCTATGGTGACATCACTTTCTCTTTTTAAAGCAAAAAAATTAGTTAACCAAAACTTTGTAAAATTTTTGCCTTATGATGAAAATTATGTTAAGCCAAAATCTTATTTTGAAATGACAAAAATTGATAAGGAGTCTTCACTTAAAATTTATAAAAATAGTCAGGATAAAATTTCAGTTTTGATTAGCTTTAAGGTTGAAGTAAATGAGCTTGTTATTTTTGGAAAAAATTTCAATTACTCATTTTTGGCAAAATATTTTTCTGGCGCTCAGGGTGAGCTTTTTGCAAGGCTTAGAAACAAAGGCCTAATTTATCGTATGGGTGTTGACTTTTCTTGTTTTAAAAATGATTCGCTCTTTTGCATTGCATTTGAAACTTCTCGTGAAAAGGTTAAGGAAATTGTTGATGAAATTGGAAATGAGATTTCAAAGATTTTAAACAGTGGAATAGAACAAAAATATATAGATTCATATAAGAAAAATTTTGATTATTTTGCAGATGAAAAAATGCCAGTTAAGTTGACAGTGAATTGTCATCTTAATCTTATGGATTTTTTGAGTTATGGGAAAGTTTTTAAACTAACGGACAGGCAAAAGCGAAAACTTAAGAATGAGGTTTGCAGTGAGGGCGTGAAAGAAGTTGCTGAAAAAATATTTAATAAAAATAACAAAATATTTATTTCGGTGCTTGGAAATATTGATGGTAAGTTTGTGCCAAATTTAAATTATTTTAAAAATAAATTGCTTATAAAGGAGTGACCAATGGAAGAAATTAATGAAGATGAAATTATTAATAGTTTTAAAAGAATTGAAAAAAAACTTTATGGTGCAATAAAGAAAATGCCAAACAAAATTCAAGATTCTGATGAAATTGAAAAACTTAAGGAAAGGATTAAATCTTACATTTTGCAAATTGGAGAGTTAAAGGCACTTCTTGATGAATATGAACAAATTGCACTTTCAATTGAAAAACTTTCTGGAAAACAAAAGGGAAAAGAAGAGATTAACAAGACCGTGGTTGATTTGAGAGAAGATAAGGTTAAGCTTAATTTTGAGTCGGCACATGATATAATTAACAAAATTGAAGAGGAAAGTTTGAACAAAAAAGAAACTTTGGAAGATGTGGTTGTTGATGGAAAAATTGTTGGTGTTAAAAAGAAAAAAGTTTCAAAAGATATAAAAGAGTTTTAAAATATATGATTTTTAACTAAAAAATTGCAATTTTTCACATAATTTTGTGTAAAATTGCGTTTTTTATTTTAATGATTAATTTTTTAATTTATTTATATGCATATTATTATTCATTAAAAGTTGCACAAAAATTTTATGAAATTTATTTAAAAAATTTTGAATATCGTTTTTGGTTTGTTATAATTGAAATATACTTATTTTGAGGAGAAAATTATGAGCGTATTTTTTACAGATACTGATTGTGAAATGGATTGGACTGATGCCGAAAAACTTGTCATGAAGGTTATTGGAATGACTTATACTCTTAAAGGTCAGGAGTATGTTTATGACTTTGGAAAAAACACAGATATCAAAAGTTTTTATGACCAAATGAGAGCAGGAGAAATTGTTACAACATCTGCACTTAATTCTCAGGACTATTTAAATTATTTTGAGCCAGTGCTAAAGAGCGGTGAAGATGTTTTATATGTTCACTTCAGCTCTGAACTTTCTGGAACTTTCAACTATATGCAAACTGCAATTAACATTTTGAAAGAAAAATATCCAAAGAGAAAAATTACTTGTTTTGATACAAAAAATATTTCACTTGGTGGTGGAATTATTGCCATTGAAGCTTGCAAACTTCACAATAGTGGGGCAAGTGATGAAGAGGTTGTTAAGTTTTTAGAAACCTTTAAAGATAAAGTTGCTGTATATTTTTATGTTGATAGTTTGGCATATTTAAAACGTGGTGGAAGAATTTCTTCTGTTTCTGCTGTTATGGGAACAATGCTTAACATTAAGCCAATTTTGACTGTTACTAATGAAGGTAAGCTTGAAAAACTTACTACTGTTAAGGGAACCAAAAAAGCTATTGACTATTTATATGGTAAGTTTGAAAGTGAATATTTGGACAGCAATAAATATGAGCTTTTTATTATTGATGCTGATAACAAGGAAGTGGGTGATGAGCTTGCGGAGAAAATTCGTTCTTCTGGAAAAAAAGTAAAAATTAGAAGAATTGCAATTGGCCCAGTTGTTGGTGCACACGCTGGCCCTGGAACCATTGGAATTGTTTTTGTTAAGGCTTAAACTTTTTTAAACAAAGGGGCAGATTTGCTCCTTTTCTTTTTGCAAAATTATTTATTTTATTTGACATATTTTGCATCAGATTGTATTATTAAATTACAGACTTTGACTGTCTTTGACTTTTGAAGAAAAAAATTATTTGAGGTTTAATTTATGGCAAACATTTCTGACATTATTGAAAAGTTTATTATTCAAACGCTTGGCGAAGAAGATAGTGTGGACATTTCACGAAATCAACTTGCTGACTATTTTTCTTGTGCACCAAGTCAAATTAATTATGTTTTGGATACGAGATTTACTTTTGACAAGGGCTATTTGAAAGAAAGCAAAAGGGGTGGCAGTGGTTTTATTAAAATTAGCAAAATAAAAACTTCAGATTCTAACGAATATTTATCTTCACTTGTTTCTGACAGCGTTGGTGATGAACTTGCATTTAGAAGAATGGAACAAATTTTGGAAAAACTTGTTTTTGAGAAAATTGTAACAGAAAATGAAAGAGAAATAATTTTGTCTGGTCTTTCAGACGACTCACTGTCTATGCCTTTTACAATTAAAGATAAGGTTAGGGCAAAGGCCTTTAAAAATATATTATTAAAGCTTATGGTGAAATAGTTTTTGGGAGAAAAATATGTATAACTTTGATGAGAATGCAAGATTTATTTTTGATGACAGCCTTAAGGGTATGGGCTTTGTTCAGGACAGAACTTGCCCAAAGTGTGGCATGACACTTTCTGATGTTATGAAATCGGAAATTGTTGGCTGTGCAGTTTGCTATAAAACTTTTGAAAATGAAATTAGAACCATTTTGCTTAAGAGAATGGGGACTATAAATAATGTTGGAAAAATTCCTGTTAAGCACTTTTCAAAAGTTAAGCTTAAAGAAAAAATTAATGAACTTGAGGTTCAGAAAGAACAAGCCATTAAAGATGAAAACTTTATCATGGCAGAGTCGTTAAAAAATCAAATAGAAAAACTTAAAGGAGAGCTTGCAAATGAAAGATTATAGTTCAATTATTGTCTCAAGCACGGCTCATCTTTTTAGAAATCTTGTTGGATTTAAGTTTCCTTCAATGCTTGAAGGTGATGAGGGGATTAAGGTTTTGAACAAGGTTGCGGACAACATTTTGCCACTAGATTCAACCTTTAAGCTTTATAAAATTAAGACTTTGCCTGAGCTTGATGTGAATATTATGAGAGAGAAAAAACTCTTATCTTCAAAGCTTTTGGATGCCTGTGGCTATGGTGCGGTTGTGCTTAATAAAAGTGAAGATTTGTCAATTATGATTAATGAAATGGATCACATTCATGAGCAGTTTACTATGAGTGGACTGAGTTTAATTAAAGCTTATGACAGACTTTCAGAACTTGATAATCAAATTTTATCAAAGCTAGACATTGCTTATGATGATTCACTTGGTTTTATGACATCGTCATTAAATATGGTTGGAACGGCGCTTAAGTGTAGCATTACTTTGTTTTTGCCAGCTCTTTCGCTCAGCGGAAAAATTAATGACATAATCTCTACCGTAATTTCTCAGGGCTTTGATGTTAACAAACTTAATGACGAACTTGATTATGAGGCTTACACATTTGTTTTATCAAATTCTTCAACAATAGGCAAAAGAGAAAATGACTATGTTGTTAAGCTTTCAGAGATTGCTATTCAAGTTGCAGAACTTGAAGTTAAGGCAAGAACTGAACTTTTGTCTATAAAATATGTTGATGATGTTAAAGACAAAGTTTATAGGGCTTGGGGCATTTTGACAAATGCACATAAGATTAAGGTTGATGAAGCTCAAAAGCTTTTGGGTGAACTTAAAATGGGAATTGCTCTTGACCTTATAAGGTTTAAAGACCTTGGTGTGATTGATGAACTTATGACAAATATTTTGCCATATTCACTTACTAAAATTTCAGATTCTCGTGTTGCCGATGCTGAGCTTGATAAATTTAGGGCAAAGTTTTTGGCTAATGTTTTGAAATCTAAAAGGATAAAATAGGAGATATTATGCAAATTTCAAATTCAGTTAAAATTGCAAACGACAATGCACTTGGTTTTGCAAGAAGTGTTGGCTCTAACAAAATTGAAACAGAGCATCTTTTATATGGACTTTTATGTATTGAAGAAAACAAAGCCGTTAAGCTTTTTAAGGATGTTGGCGTTAATAAAACAGTATTTAAAAATGTTATTTTGAAATATACAAAAGCCACTGCAGGAAATGGACTTTCTGAGGTTGTTTATGCAAAGTCGGTTTCTGCAATTTTTGCAAAAGCTGATGAGTTTTGCAAGAAAAATGGCTTAAAAGTTGTTGAAATTGATGAAATTTTATATTTTTTGATAAAAAATAGAGAGCTTAAAGCAACAAAGTTTTTAAGTGAAATCTTTAAAATTAATACTTTAAACCTAGAGAAAAAATTGGCTGAAAACATTGGTTATGTTGATTATTCTTCTTCTGATGGTTTAGGAAATCATGTAAAAAAATCTACAGGCACGCTGCCTGAAAAATTGGCTGGATATGGTGAAAACTTATCCAAAAAAGTTAGTGAAAAAGGGTTTCAAAAAATTATAGGAAGAGATACTGAAACAGCTAGGGTTATTGAAATTCTTTGTCGCAAAACAAAAAATAACCCAGTGCTTTTGGGTGAACCGGGAGTTGGAAAAACTTCAGTTATTGAAGGACTTGCTCAAAAAATTGAGCTTGGTGAAGTTCCTGATATTTTGTCTGGAAAAATTATATTTTCGTTAGACCTTGCTTCGCTTGTTTCTGGGACAAAGTTTAGGGGAAGTTTAGAACAACGTCTTAAAGAAATTATAAATGTTTTGATTGAGAATCCTGATATTATTGTGTTTATTGATGAGCTTCATATGCTTTCACAGGCGGGCTCTGGCGAAGGGGATATTTCTCCTGTTGACATTTTAAAACCTTATCTTGCTAGGGGCGAACTTAGAATTGTTGGTGCAACAACGCTTTCAGAGTATAGAGAATATATTGAAAAAGACCCTGCGCTAGAGAGAAGGTTTCAGTCTGTTAAGGTTGATGAGCCTAGCGAGGAAGATGCAATTTTAATTTTAAAGGGTATTAGAGAGTCTTATGAAAATTTTCACAAGGTTAAAATTTCAGATGAAGCAATAGAGGCAGCCGTTAGACTTTCTGTTAGGTATATAACAAACAGATTTTTGCCAGATAAGGCAATAGACCTTATTGATGAGGCCTGCAGCAAAATTAAGGTTAATGCATCATCAATTCCTGAAGAAGTTAAAACCTTAACATTAAAAATTAAAAATTATGAACTTCAAAAAGAAGCAAGCTGGAAAAGTGAAAACTTTTTGGATGCTGACAGATGCAAAAAAGCCATTGCTGAATGTGAAGCACAAATTGAACAAATTAGAAATTCGCTTATTGCCAGAACTGGAAAAGCTTTTGGTGAGGTTTCTGAAGAGGATATTAGAGAAGTTGTGTCTTCTTGGACAAACATTCCTGTTAAAAGATTATCTTCATCAGAACGTGAGAAGCTGCTTAATCTTGAAAGCTTGCTTGGCGAAAAAGTTATTGGACAATCTCAGGCGGTAAACGAAGTTGCAAAGGCAATCAGAAGGTCTAGGGCGGGCATTGGTGATCCAAACAGGCCAATCGGCTCATTCTTCTTTCTTGGTTCAACTGGTGTTGGAAAAACAGAACTTGCAAAAGCTATGGGTGAGGTTTTGTTTGATGGCGAAAACTCTATTGTTAGATTTGACATGAGCGAATTTAAAGAGTCTCATGCAGTTTCACGCTTAATTGGTGCACCTCCGGGATATGTTGGACACGAAGATGGTGGAGAATTAACTGAGGCTGTGCGTAAAAATCCATACTCTTTGGTTTTGTTTGATGAAATTGAAAAGGCTCATCCTGATATATTTAATATTTTGCTTCAAATTTTGGATGATGGAAGGCTTACTGATTCTAGCGGCAAACTTATTAATTTTAAAAATACTGTTATCATTTTAACAAGCAACAATGGTGTACAAGACCTCATTCGCCGAAGAAAGTATGAAAGGGAAAATCCGCTGGAAACAAAGGTGTCGGCTGAGGACTTTTTGATGGAAAAACTTAAAGAGAGCTTTAAGCCAGAACTTATTAACAGAATTGACTCTGTTGTTATATTTAATAGTTTGGCTAAGGCGGATGTACTTAAAATTTCTAACATTATGCTTGAAAAAGTTATTAAGAGGCTTGCAAAAAAGAATATTAGACTTGAAATTTCTGAAAAGGCTAAGTTGCTTGTGTGTGAAAAGGGCTATAGTGAAGAATATGGTGCTAGGTGGCTTAGGAAAGTTATAGATAAAGAAATTAGTGATCCACTTGCTGAACTTATTATCGCTAAAAATCTTGGCTATGGAACAGCAATTAAAGTTGACATTGTTTCAAATAAATTTGATTTTCAAATTTTATGTTAGATTTTTGTTTGCCTTAGCAAATAAATTTGATATAATGAATTTAATAAAAGTAAGGAGGATAATCTTATGAAGATTGAATTAATACAAAAAAATTATGTGGCAAAGGAAAAACTTACAGACCTTCTAGACAAAAAGCTCTCTAAGTTTGAAAAGTATCTTGGTGATGGGGCATCTGCAAAAGTTGTTTTATCTAAGGCAGGCACTCAGGAAAGATATAAATTAGAGGTTACAGTTAAAGATAAAAATATGTTTGTTAGAAGCGAGGTTGAATCTGACAATATGTATGCAAATCTTGACACTTGTCTTGCAAAACTTGAAAGACAAATTGCAAGAGTTGCTGGCAAAAACAAATCTTGCATTAAGGCTTTTGACCCAGCAGCATTATTGTTTTTTGATGAGCTTCCTGAGATTGTTCCAGCAAAAATTGTTAAAGAAAAAGAGTTTACGCTTGACCCATTAACAGAGGATCAGGCTATTGACCAACTAGAACTTCTTGGAAATGATTTTTATATTTATAAAGATGCCGTTACAAAAAATGTTAATGTAATTTATAAGAGAGGGGACGGCAACTACGGTTTAATTAAAACCAACTAAAATTTTTAATAACAATAAGTGGTTTTTTAATAGTATTATGCAAAATTTGTTTTGCATCTATTAAAAAGCCATTTTTTTATGCAGTAAATTTTGACTAGCAATATGTTTAGCTTTTTGTTTGTGAAAAAAATTTATTTATGCTAAAATTTGAATAGGAGAGTTAGATGTTTTTAGAGGTTAAAAATTTATGCTTTAATTATTATAGAAAACCATTATGCCTTAAAGACATAAATTTTTCTTGCAAAAAACAAGAAAAAGTTTTGCTTCTTGCATCTCACGAAATGGGAAAAACTGCTTTTTTGTCAGTGGTTTGCGGCTTTGAAAAATCTTATTATGGAAGCATTTTGATTGATGGAAAAGAATTAAAGAAAATAGATGAATCTAATCTTTCTGTTTCATTTTTGCCAGAATCTCCAGTTTTTTTAAAAAATAAAAATGTTTATCAAAATTTAAATTTTGCAAGTGAGACTGCAAATGACATAAGCTTATCTTTTGAAGATGCTAAAAAACTTTGTGAAGAAAATGGGCTTAATATGGATTTAAAAACAAAAGTTAAAAAGCTTTCAAGTGTTCAAAAAAAAGCTTTGGCAGTTATAAGAAGCTTTCTTAAAAATGCTGATATTATTTTTGTTGATGACCAACTAAGTAACCTTTGTGAAGCAGATGCTAATATTATTTTAAAAGTTTATGAAAGGTTATTAAATAATAATCAAACTTTATTTTTGGCTGTTGATGAAAACAATTTTAAAAAACATAAAAATTTTATTAAAAATGCTAAATTTGATAAGATTTTCTATTTATGTGATGCAAAATTGCGTATTTTTAATAATATTGATGAGTTTGAGAAGAAAATTTTAACCTATGATATGCTTAAGTTTTTTGATAAAAAATATTATGAAACAAAGTGTGTTATTGAAAGACAAGATAAGTTTTATAACATTTATTTTGGAGAAAAATTCTTTAGCTTAAACACAAAATTTAATAAGTTTTTAGATGTTTTAAATTTAAGTGAAGAGGATACAGAATATGCATATCTTTGCACAAATGAAGAAGTTAATATTTCCGGCATAAGCGAAAATGAGTTTAATGAGGTTTTGGCAAGAGACGATACATTATTATTTTCATCGCTCTCTGGTGAAAGACTAATTTAAAAATGTTGTAAAAAACATTGAAATATCAAAAATTATTTGCTATAATGCAGGTTGTATAAGGAGTTATTTATGGATTATTTATCTGGCAAACAAAATAATATCGCTGCAAAAATTAAGGATGAAAGAAAACCAAAGGCAGCTAAAAACGAGTCGGTTTTTTCTAAATTTTGTGATACTGTTTTAGAGTGTCTTAACCCAGATGAAAGGGCAAGCATTAGCGATAAGTTTTTGAACCCTGAGATTATTTCTGTTATGAAAGACAGTGAACTTGTTGAATGCATTAATGCCTTCTTTAAAAATAACCTAAATATTTCTGAAACTAGCAGAAATGCATTTTTGCACCGAAACACTTTGCTTTATAGAATTGAAAAAATTTATAAAGTTACTGGGCTTAATATTCGTAATTTTGAAGACGCTATGAGTTTTAAACTTTTGACTATTGTTTATAACAATATGAAAGATAGGACTGGGAGAAAATAATGAAAAAAAATATTTTGGATATAATTGATAGAGTTGATAGCATCTATGAAAATCCAAAATGTGAGCTGAACTTTAATTCTAATTATGAACTTTTGGTTGCTGTTATATTATCTGCACAGTGCACAGACAAAAGAGTTAATATTGTAACTAAGTTTTTGTTTGAAAAATATAACACACCTGAAAAAATGATTACTTTGCCACAGGAAAAGCTTGAAGCAATAATTCGTCCTTGTGGTTTTTTTCATAATAAGGCATCACATATTTTGGAGTGTTCAAAAGATATTGTTGAAAAACATAATGGAAAAGTGCCAAGCGACAAAGAAAGCCTTAAAGCACTTTCTGGCGTAGGTGAAAAAACTGCTAATGTGGTTTTATCTATGGCATTTAACGTTCCAGCGATTGCTGTGGACACACATGTTTTTAGAGTATCTAACAGACTTGGACTTGCAAACTCGCATGATGTTTTGCACACTCAAAAAGATTTGGAAAAAAATGTTCCGAAAGACAAATGGATTAAGTTTCATTACGCTTTGGTTTTGCACGGCAGATATGTTTGCAAATCTCAAAGACCACTTTGTGAAAGTTGTGAGCTAAGTTCACTTTGCAAGTATTATAAAAATAAAAATACAAAATAAGGAGAAGCAGATGTATTTAGATAGAGTTAAAATCTTTATTAAGGCAGGCAACGGCGGAAATGGAAAAACAAGTTTTCATACTGAAAAGTATGTTGAGAAGGGTGGTCCTGATGGTGGCGACGGCGGAAAGGGTGGCTCTATCATTTTTGTTGCGGACAAAAGCACAGACAGTTTGATTGACTTTAGGTTTACAAAGCACTTTAGGGCAGAGAATGGTGGCAATGGTGGAAGCAACAACAAACATGGAAAAAATGGTGAAAACCTAATTATTAAAGTGCCATGCGGAACTGTTATTCGTGACAATGAAACAGAAAATATTATTGCTGACCTTTTTGAAGATGGTGAAAAAATTGAAGTTTTAAAGGGTGGAAATGGCGGACTTGGAAATGCAAGATTTAAAACATCTGTTCGTCAACGTCCATCATTTTCGCAAACTGGTCAACTTTGTGATGAAAAAGAGGTGCTGCTTGAGCTTAAAACCATTGCTGATGTTGGTCTTGTTGGATTTCCTAATGTTGGAAAAAGCACTTTGCTTTCAATGATAACTAACGCTAAGCCAAAAATTGCAAATTATCATTTCACCACACTTGCACCAAACATTGGAGTTTGCAAGGCGGGGAGTTCGTCTTTTGTTATTGCGGACATTCCTGGACTTATTGAGGGTGCCAGTGAGGGCATTGGTCTTGGTCACTATTTTTTAAGACATATTGAAAGAACAAGGCTGCTTCTTCATGTTATTGATATTTCTGGCAGCGAGGACAGGAACCCCTATGAAGATTTTAAAATTGTGAACAACGAGCTTAAAAAACATGGTGAAAAAGTTGAGAACTTACCACAAATTGTTGTACTTAACAAAATTGACCTTTGCACAGACACAAAAAATATTTCAGACTTTAAAGCTAAGTTATCTAAGCTTAAAACTAAATATGAAGTTATTGAAATTTCAGCCGTGTCAAACCAAAACTTAAACGCACTTTTGGAAAAGGTTGTTGAAAAACTTAAAACTTTGCCTCCTAAGCAAAAGCTTGAATATGTTCCTTTTGAATACACAAGACCAGATCCAAATCGCTATGAAATTGTTGACCATGGTGATGGATTGTTTGAAGTTGTTGGTGGATTTATTGATGAGCTTGCTCGTGGAATTGATCTTGATGATTTTCAATCTTTTTCATATTTTCAAAAGGTGCTTAAAGATAAGGGAATTATTAAAGAATTAAAAAAGCGTGGAGCAGATGAAAACTCAACAATAAGAATTAAAAATATTGATTTTGAGATAAAGGAGTAAAAATGTTAAATTCAAAACAAAGAGCAAAACTAAGGAGTTTGGCTAGCACAATTGAGGCAACAACCATTATTGGAAAAGATGGCTTAACTGAAACTGTTTGTGAACAAATTGATAATCTTTTAAAGGCAAGAGAACTTGTTAAAGTTTCTGTGCTTGAAGGTGCAGAACATTCAGCTAAAGATTATCTTAAACTTTCAGCAGAAAAGCTTAAGGCTGAAGAGGTTTGTTCAATTGGCAGAAAGTTTGTGCTTTATAGATTGTCAAACAAAAAGGGAATAAAGCATATTGATTTTAATTAATATATTTTAGTTTTTAAAGTGATTGACAAAAAAATAGCATTGTGATAAACTATGCTTAGTTTTTAAAAGCTGTGAAGGTGATTTAGTAGCAGGCATGGAAACCTAAAGAGAGCTTTGTCTTGGCTGAAAGCAGGGCGGTGAAAATGCAGTTGGCGACTTTCGGCACTGGAGCTG
>CAOJFR010000017.1 GCA_948434855.1 uncultured Clostridia bacterium
TAGAAAAAGGTAAAAATGATTAATAAGAAAATAGAACTTCTTGCCCCAGCAGGAGATATGGAAAAGCTTAAAACTGCTTTGCATTTTGGTGCAGATGCAGTTTATTTTGCTGGAAAAAATTATGGACTTAGAGCCTTTGGAACAAACTTTGAAAATATATCCATTAAAGACACCATGGACTATATTCATTCTGCTGGCAAAAAGGGATATGTTACACTAAATGTTTATGCAAGACATAATGATTTTGATGGATTAAAAGATTATGTTCAAACACTTGTTGATGCAAAAGTTGATGCTGTTATAGTTTCTGATCTTGGCATTTTTACATTTGTTAAGGAGAACTTTCCAAAGCTTCCAATTCATATTTCAACACAGGCAAACACCACAAATTTTATGGCTGCAAAAGCTTGGCATATGCTTGGCGCAGAAAGGGTTGTTCTTGCAAGAGAACTAAACCTTGATGAAGTTAAAAACATTTCTGATAAAAATCCAAATTTGGAAATAGAAGCCTTTATTCATGGAGCAATGTGCATAAGCTATAGTGGCCGATGCCTGCTTTCAAACTATCTCACTGGAAGAGACTCAAACCATGGTGAATGTGTTCAGGCCTGCAGGTGGAAATATTCTTTAATTGAAGAGACGAGGCCAGATGAAAAACTTGACATAACTGAAGATAGCAGAGGAACATATATTTTTAACAGCAAAGACCTTTGTTTAATTGAACATATTGATAAGGTTTATAATGCAGGCGTTTCAAGTTTTAAAGTTGAAGGCAGAATGAAATCTCCTTATTATGTGGCAACTGTTATTAACGCTTATCGCAGAGCCATTGACCACATGATAGAGTGCGAAAAAAGTGGAAAAGAATATAAATGTCCAACTGAACTACTTGATGAACTTAGCAAAGCTAGTCACAGAAAATATACAACAGGCTTTATGATTGAAGATAAAAATGTAACTCAAAACTATGAATCTTCAATTCAAGAGCAAGATAGCAAGTTTATGGCAATAGTTTTAAATGTTTCAGAAGGCAAAATTTTGGTTGAACAAAGAAATAAGTTTGCATTAAATGATATTCTTGAAGTTTTATCTCCGACGGAAAGTTTTAGAAAAGCAATAAAAGTGCTTAAAATGGAAGATGAAAATGGTCTGCCACTTTCTGAGGCCAAAAATGTTCAACAAAAAGTATGGATTTATACAGACTTAAATATTCAGGTGGGTGACATTTTAAGAAAATAATTTTAAAGGACAGGCTTTGTCCTTTTTTTCTTATTTCGTTATAATGTGACAAATTTCTTCATAAGTTTTGATATGGGGGAATGAAATGTTTTTATCAGGAATATTTGCACTACTAGCTAAATTGTTCTTTTTTACAGGAAAATTAGAAACAAAAAATGCTTTTGAAAAACCACTTAGCAGTGAAGATGAAAAAAAATACTTTAATGCCATGAAATCTGGCGATAGCTCTGCAGAAGAAATTTTAATTAAACACAATCTTAGGCTTGTTGCACATATTGCAAAAAAATATAAAAATTCAAATATTGAACTTGAAGATTTAATTTCTATTGGTTCTATTGGCTTAATGAAAGCAATTAAAACATTTTCTTATGAAAAAGGTAATAGCTTTTCAACCTATGCTTCTAGATGTATTGATAATGAGATTTTAATGACTTTTAGAACTGACAAAAAAAATGTTAACGCTGTTTATCTTGAAGACGTTATCTCTGTTGATAAAGATGGAAACAACCTTTCTTTATTTGAAATTTTGCAAGATGGCAGTGAACCCATTGAAACACAAGTTGAGAATAAGCTTGCATATAAAAAAATAGAAAAAGTAATCTTAACAAAATTAAATCAAAGAGAACGTGAAATTATCATAAAAAGATATGGTCTTTGTGGTGAAATTCCAAGAACTCAAATTGAACTTGCTGAAGAAATGGATATTTCAAGATCATATATTTCTAGACTTGAAAAGAAAGCATTAAATATGCTAAAAACAACATTTTTTGCTGAAAATTAAGCTAAAAATACATTTTTATAATTTTTATAATATTTTTAGCAACAAATTATTTTGGCTAATGAGCCTTGACAAAAGTGTATAGCCAGATTATAATATTATTTAGCCAGCTGGGCAATTACGCCGCAAGGTGAGGAAAGTCCGAGCATCGCAGAGCAATCACGCTTGATAACGTCAAGCCAAGGCAACTTGAGGAAAAGTGCAACAGAAAGATACCGCCATTATGGTAAGGGTGAAAAAGTGGGGTAAGAGCCCACTCAAACCTTTGGTGACAAGGGTTTGCTGTAAACTCCGTGTGATGCAAGGTGTGGAACATATGGGCTGCTCGTCCGTTCCCGTGACCGCTGGAGCATGGCAGCAATGTCATGCCAAGATTGATGATTGCCTTAAATGACAGAACTCGGCTTACAGGCTGACTAAACGCATACTTTGTATGCGTTTTTATTTTTTATTTTTGACAATAATTAATCTATGGTCATTGCAATAACTTTGCTTATAATAATGTTTATTTGTGCTTTAGTTTGCCTTATTAGCCTTTTTAAAAAGCATGAGGTATCTTTTTATTGCACCAATAATTCAGAACTTTATAGTAAATTTTTAACGCATAAAGAAAAATATGATTATAAAAAACTAAATAGTTCATACTGTGAAGATAAACTTGGCTATATTTTAAGTTATGACAAAAACTTACTGTTTTGTGAAAAATATTTATATAAAAAGAAGGCATTTTTACTCACACTTTCAAAGCTTGTTGATTATAAAATCAATTCAAATAATAGCACTTTCCGCTCAAAAAATGATTTGGTGCTAATTGAAGAAATTGCTTCAGTTGTGGCAAATAGGGCAATAACTTCAAACAAATGCAATTTGTTTAAAGAATATAACAAACTCAGATATCAATATTCACTAAAACAAAAAGAAGAAAAAATTTTTAAGCTTTTGCTTGCTCAAAAACTAATTTTTGTGCTTTGCAACATTGAACATGAACTTAAACAAATTTCAAAGGTTATAGTTAAATCAAAAACCACCACAAAGCTAAAAAAATATAAAAAACAGATACTTTTCAATGCTGAAGTTTATGGAATTTCTAAATTTAACGCAAATTATAATAAAATTTTATTAAATTTTAAGGAAAAAAACACCAAATCTACAAATATCTTAATTTTAGAGCTATTAAATGCAGAACTCAAAATTAAGATAATAATTGAATATTTATCTGTAATGTTTTCATGATTAAAACACTTTACAAAAAACCCAAAATATGTTAAAATGTTATATGCAAAATAGAGGGTATAGTATGGAAAATCTATTTAGTGAAAACACAAAAAAATTAGCGCCTCTTGCTGAAAGACTTAGACCAGAAACTCTTGATGATTTTTTGGGTCAAGAACATCTTGTTGGCAAATATTCATTTTTAAGGCGTGCAATTTTAACTGACAAACTTGGCAGTTCAATTTTTTATGGTCCTCCTGGCACAGGCAAAACCACTCTTGCAAGTATAATTGCAAAGCAAACAAATAGCTTTTTTGTTAAGCTTAATGCTGTTTCAAGTGGAGTTGCAGATGTTAAAAAAGTAATATCTGAAGCAAAATCAAACATGGAAGTTTATGGTAAAAAAACATATCTTCTGCTTGATGAATGCCATAGATGGAACAAGGCTCAGTCAGACTCTATGTTAGAGGCTATTGAAAAGGGCTTTATAATTTTTATTGGTGCCACTACTGAAAATCCATTCATTTCTATGACTAGAGCTATTGTTTCTAGGTGTAGAGTTTTTGAATTTAAACCTCTAACAAAAGAAAATATTTTATCAGCAATAAACAAAGCACTTTCTGACAAAGAAAATGGCTTTGGTAATTTAGATATTGAAATTGATGAAAAAGCAAAATCTTATTTTGTTTCAACTTCTGGAGGCGATGCAAGAATTGCTTTGGGAAATCTTGAAATTGCTGTAATTTCATCAGAAAAAGTTAACGGCAAAATTATTATTAGTGAAGAAAATGCCAAAGAACTATGTTCAACAAACAACAGAAGCGTGGATGAAGATTTATATTACGACATGCTTTCTGCTTTTTGCAAAAGTTTAAGGGGAAGTGATGCCGATGCTGCACTCTATTGGGCACATCGCTTAATTGAATCTGGATGTGATCCACTTCTTATAT
Organism: uncultured Clostridia bacterium; assembly: GCA_948434855.1. Taxonomy (GTDB): domain Bacteria; phylum Bacillota; class Clostridia; order Christensenellales; family UBA1242; genus RGIG1681. The sequence continues at coordinate 4,180 of CAOJFR010000017.1, forward strand.
TTAGAAGGCTTATGGCTCATGCAAGTGAAGATGTTGGTCTTGCAAATTCAAATGCATTAATTTTAGCAAATAGTGCAATGCAAGCTTATCTTCAAATGGGTGTTCCAGAAGGCTTAATTCCACTTTCTCATGCAATAATTTATGTTTGCATGAGCCCAAAATCAAACTCAGTTATTATTGCAATGCAAGCAGCACGTGATGATGTTAAAAACACCTATACTGGAGATGTTCCTTCACACCTTAAAAATTATAATTATTTAAATGAAAAAAGGGATAAATATAAATATCCTCATGACTTTGGTGGATATATAGAGCAACAATATCTTCCTGAAGAAATTAAAAATCACGTATATTATGTTCCAAGCAAAAATGGAAGTGAAGCTTCAATTCACTTACCAGAAAACAAACTAAAAAATTTAAATAAGGACACTGAAAATTAAATGTTAACTCAAGAAGAAATTCAACAAGAAAAAGAATATTTAAATAAAGTTTTAAAAATTCTTAAAGAAGAAATTGACAGCTATGAAAATAAAGTTAAGCTTTTATCAAATAATATTCAAGAGCAAATGACCTATGCATGGGATAAAACTAACAGACTTTCTGACACTGAATTTGTTTATGCATTAGCTAACATTCAGAAGCGTAGCGTTTATGCAGAGAATGCAAACAAGAAAGTTAAAAACTATAACAAAATGCTAAACAGTGCATATTTTGCAAGAATTGATTTTGAAGATAGCGAGGGGACACTTCCAATTTATATTGGCATAAGTTCACTTCAACAAAATGAAGAGTTTTATGTTTATGACTGGAGAGCTCCTATTTCTTCTATGTTTTATAATTCTGAAATTGGTGATGCATCTTTCACAATAGCAACCGGCGAAAAAGTTTCTGGAAAAATTACACTTAAAAGACAATATAAAATTGTTGGTGGAGAAATTAAAGAAATTTTTGATACAGATATTCAAATTATTGACAGTGTACTTAAACTCATTTTGTCTGCAAATGCAAATAGCAAAATGAAAAATATTGTTAGCACAATTCAAAAAGAACAGAATGAAATTATAAGAAAAAATGACTCTGATATTTTGGTTGTTCAAGGTCCTGCAGGAAGCGGAAAAACTAGTATTGCCATGCACAAAATTGCTTATCTTCTTTATTCTGAAAGGGATAAAATTAATAACACAAATGTTATGATTCTTTCACCGAATGAAATCTTTAACAACTATATTTCAGATGTGCTTCCAGAGATTGGTGAGGATAATGTTGTTACTGCAACTTACAATGATTTTGCAAAAAGTTATATTAGTGAATTTGCATTTGCAAGTAAACTTGAAGATGTTTATGAAGTTGTTTATGCAAGTGAAAAACGCAAAAACATAACCAAATTTAATGAAATTCGCTTCAAATTTAGCGATTTATACGCAAAAATTATTGATGACTTTATTGAACTAAACAAACACAAGTTTCTTTCTATTGAAGAAATTGTTATTGGGGAAGACAAAATTTTAAGCGAAGATGAAATAAATAAAATTGTTTTAAGCTTTGAAAAGTCTCCTGAAAGTTTATATCTTGCAGGTAAAAAAATTGTTGAAAAAGTTTATTATGTTGCAAGCAAAAAAACACAAAAACATTTAACACTTGAAAAATTAAAAAAGCAAGCGCTTGAAAATTTAACAAAGATAAAACTAAAGGTTCCTTTATTTTTTAAAGAACTTTATTCAAGCAAAGAAAGTTTTGTTAATTTTTGCAAAGATGAATTTAAAAAATATAATGTGGAAGAAAATTTGTATGACCTTGAATCAATTTATGATTTTACCATGCAAGCTTTATCTGCTGACAAATTAGAATTTCAGGACATTACTCCTTATATGTTTTTTAAGTCAAGAATTATTGGAATTGGTGCCAATAAGGTTATCAAATATGTGCTTATAGATGAGGCTCAAGATTATACACTTTTTCAATATTATATTCTCAGTATGCTATTTAAAAATTCAAACATTACACTTCTTGGAGATTTAAACCAGTCTATTCTTCCTTTCAATAGTTATAAAGACTATAACGGAATTATATCTATAATTAAGGAAACTAAAATTAATGCAACAGATGCAATTTCTAATTTAAACAGAACTTATAGGTCAACTTATGAAATTAATGAGTTTGCAAAACAGGTTATAAAATCTAACAATGCCTATGACCAAATAGACAGACATGGAGACAAGGTTGAAGTGATTAAGCAATTAGAGTTTGATGCCAATCAAATTTTGAATGATGCAATTACAATAAAAAATTCTTATAATACTGTTGCAATCATTTGCAAAAATTTGGAGGAAACCTTATTATATAAGCAGAAGCTTGAAAATTTTGCAGATGCTAACAAATTTAGAATTGTTACAAAAAATGATAATGTTTTTGTGGAAGACAAAATTATGATTATACCATCTTATCTCTCTAAAGGATTGGAGTTTGATGGAGTTATAATTAGTAATGCAAGTTCTGACTATTATACAGAAAATGAACGCAATCTATTCTATGTTGTTTTAACAAGAGCTCTGCACAAACTAAAAGTTTATTACACCAAAAAATTTTCAACACTTCTTTCAAAGGACGAATATGAAAAAGATAGATCACAAAACCCTAAGTCAGAATTATAATCGTAATCTCATTAGGTCAACAGTTTCTACCAACATAGGAATCAACAACACTGAAAGATTAATAAAAGTTTATGGAAAGGGTGCAACAAGAATTGAACTTTTAAATAAACTTCAAAAGCAGTCTAAGTTTAAAATTTATTGGTATACTATTTTTGTAATCTTAGGACTGGCTTGCCTTATAATTGAACCAAAGAGTTGGTTTACCGTTTTGGACCTTTTTGTTGTTATGGTAAACATTGACCTTGTTGCTAGGGGAAAGCTCTCTGGAATTATTGTGGGCATAACTGAATGTTTTTTATATGCATTTGTCTGTTTGCAAAGTCAACTTTATGGTGAAATTGTAAAAACACTCGGAATCTGTGTTCCACTAAACATATTTTCAATAATTAGCTGGACACTTGCAAAACGCAAAACAAAAAAAGAAAAATACAAAAAAACTGATGATGACGAGATTGTTATTAAAAGACTATCTAAAAAACAAAAGGCACTATATTTGTTGGTGTTTGCCGGAATTGTCGGTGCAAGCTATTGTTTGTTAAGGTTTGCTTTAAAACAACAAAATGCACTTATACTTGGTGCTGTTTCACTTTCAATTACAATTCTATGCAAAATTTTAACCGCACGAAGATTTATGGATTCTTGGATAATTGGAATTTGTGGTGACATTATTTGTATGCTAATGTGGGGGCAAACCATAATTGAAACTGGCTTTGAACTCAGCCAGCTTGCAATGATTGTTTATTATCTTGCTTGCTTCACTAATGACATTAACGCATATGGGCTTTGGAAAAATATGTATAGAAAAGTTGCAGTTAATGGTGGAGTTTTGTTAGCAAAACGCAAAGTTAATATAAAAAGAATTGTTAAACTTAGAAGACAATTTAAAAACCTGCACTGGGACAGGGAAGTTGATACAACAAAAAACACTTAAAAAAAATCCACAATATTTGTGGATTTTTTATTTTGCTATTATTTTTCTTTTTCAGCATAAACTTGTGGTATATAACTATCAAAAATAAAGTTATCTGCAAAATCATTAAGCCTTTGTTCTTCTTGAACACTTTTAATTGCACAAGTTAAAACAGGAATAACTCCATAATATTTTTTAACATATTTATTTGGCATATCTTCAGCACAATAAATAATAAAGTTTGGTTGGCTAATCTTTTTGTTAAGCATCATTCTCTTTAAGGCAAATCTTTTAACACCAGTAATTTCTTTGTCTTGGAAAAAACTAGCCATTTGACCTCTTTTAACCTTTGGAGCATTCTTTTTAAACCATTCAAGCGTATATGGATTGAATGAGCAAATTGCATATTCGCCCAAATAACCTTGAAGTTCTTTCCAAACAGCTTTTTCTACGCCGCCAACTTTGCCATAATTTTTAACTTCAATAATAACAGGTACCTTTCCATCAATAAGTTCTAGTGCTTCTGCCAAAGTAGGAATTTTCTCCTTTGTTCCAGCCAAAGTAAACTTAGAAATTTCAGCATATGTGTGGTGTGTTATAAAGCCATCTTTGCCTGTCATCCTTGCAAGCTTTTCATCATGAAACAAAACAACTGTTCCATCATCAAGTGCAGTAACATCAATTTCAACAGGCACCTTATTTTTTATTGCTTTTTTTATTGCAGAGAGTGAGTTCTCTGGAAATTTTTCATCAAATAAACCCCTGTGGGCGATAGGTGATTTTACAATCCAAGATTCATAAATATTCATTTTTTTCTCCTATTTATAAAAATCTATTTATCCATAGTAATTCTAGGTTAGTATATTTGATTTTTTAAACCTTGTCAACAAAATAAAATTGTTTTATCAATTTATTTGCATAATACTAAAATTTATGTGTGTTTTTTAGCATTTATGATTGATTTATTTGGCATATTAGTTTAATATATTCTCATGGAAAAAACACTAAATAACATTCGCAATTTCTCAATTATTGCTCATATTGACCATGGAAAAAGCACACTTGCAGATAGACTTATGGAGTTTACTGGAACCGTTGCAAAAAGGGATAGCAAAGAGCAACTTTTAGACTCTATGGACATTGAAAGGGAACGTGGTATAACAATTAAGCTTGCGCCAGTTACCATGAAATATGAAAAAGATGGCAAAGAATATATTTTAAATCTTATTGACACACCTGGTCATGTTGACTTTACCTATGAAGTTTCAAGGTCGCTTGCAGCCTGCGAAGGTGCACTTTTAATTGTTGATGCAACACAGGGCATTCAGGCACAAACTCTTGCAAATTTTTATCTTGCATTTGAAAATAATCTTGAAATTTTGCCCGTCATCAATAAAATGGATTTACCATCTGCAAGACCGGAAGAAGCCAAAGCAGAAATTGAAAAAATTATTGGTATTCCTGCAGATGATGCACCTTGCATTTCTGCAAAAACTGGCTTAAACATTAATGATGTTCTTGACCAAATTATTGAAAAAATTCCTGCACCAAAGGGTGACAATGAAGCAGCTCTTCAGGCACTTATTTTTGATAGTTATTATGATAACTATAAAGGTGCTGTTTGCCTTGTTAGGGTTAAAAATGGAGAGGTTAAAACAGGAACAAAAATTAAAATGATTCAAACAGGCAGAGAATTTGAAGTTGTTGAGGTGGGAATTTTTAAGCCAAAAATTGAAAGGACTGAAGTTTTGAAAGCCGGTGATGTTGGATATATATCTGCTAGCATAAAAACTGTTAGTGACATTAAAGTTGGTGACACCATAACTGAAACAGCAAGACAATCAGAGCCTCTTCCAGGATATAGAAACATTCAACCTGTGGTTTATTCTGGTATTTTTCCAATAGAAGGAGACAAATATAACGCTCTTAAAGATGCTCTTGAAAAGATTAAACTTTCTGACTCTTCACTCATTTACACTCCAGAAACATCTGTTGCCCTTGGCTATGGCTTTAGATGTGGCTTTTTAGGACTTTTGCATTTAGAAATTATTACAGAAAGACTTAATAGAGAGTTTAATTTAGATGTAATCACAACAATGCCAAGCGTTACATATAAAGTATATAAGCGAAATGGTGAAATGGAAGAAATTTCTAACCCAATAAGTATGCCAGATGCTGACCAAATTGATTATACTGAAGAACCTTTTATTAAGGCAGAAATTTTTGCTCCTTCTGAATATGTTGGAGCAATTATGGATCTTGGAATCGCAAAAAGAGGAGAATATAAAAACCTTCAATATCTTTATGACAATAGAGTTAGAATTGATTTTGAGCTTCCACTTGCAGAAGTTGTGTTTGATTTTTTTGACAAGCTAAAGTCTGCAACTCATGGTTATGCAAGCTTAGACTATGAAATTTCTGAGTATAAACGCAGTGACATGGTTAAGGTTGATATGCTTCTTAATGGTGAGCCATGCGATGCACTTTCAATGATCTGTCACAGAACTAGAGCTTATGAAAGGTCTAGAGCCATAACAGAAAAGCTTAAGGATGTTATTCCACGACAATTATTTGAAATTCCAATTCAGGCAGCGATTGGCGGCAAAATTATTGCTAGGGAAACCGTAAAAGCACTTAGAAAAGATGTTATTGCAAAATGCTATGGCGGAGACGTTACTAGAAAACGAAAACTATTAGAAAAACAAAAAGAAGGCAAAAAGAAGATGAAAAGACTTGGAAGTGTAGAGCTTCCAGGAGAAGCCTTCCTTGCAGTTTTAAAAACAGACCAAAACTAATAGAAAATTTAACTTGATAAAAATTCAAATTCTGTTATAATAATAGTGTAATATAAATTAGGAGAATAAAATGTCTATAAATGATACTGGATTAAATATAGTTGAAAATAACAAAAATAACCTTAGCATCTATGTTCATATTCCTTTTTGCAACTCTAAGTGTGCATATTGCTCATTTGTGTCTGTTGTTGGAAGTGACGAAGAAAAAAAACGTTATTTTGATAATCTTGTAACAGAAATAAAGCTTCAGTCTAAAAACTATAGACAATTTTATTCTGTTGGAAGCATTTATATTGGCGGTGGAACACCTTCTTGCCTCGATTATTATTTTATTCGTGATTTACTTTCAAGCATATATAAAAACTTTTCAGTTAAAAACACTGCAGAAATAACAATAGAGCTTAATCCGGGCACTATCGATAAAAACAAAGTTAGAGAATATATCCTTTCAGGTGTTAACAGATTTAGCGTTGGACTTCAGTCAATTAATCCAAAAATTTTAAGAGCTATGGGCAGAACTCATACTCCAGAAGATTTTGACAAAGCAATTAGCACTATTCGTGAATTTGGAATAAAAAACATTAGCAGCGACATGATAATTGGTTATCCAAAACAAACTCTCACTGATGTTAAAGAAACTCTTATGTATTTAATTGAAAAGGATGTTCCACATATTTCAATTTATATGCTTCAGGTTGAAGAGGGAACTGCTCTCAAAAAAATGGTAGACAACAACTCTGTTGCACTTCCTGAAGAAGACCTTGTTATTAAAATGTATAACTATGTTAGTGAAGTTTTGGCAGAAAAAGGATATGCAAGATACGAACTCTCAAACTTTGCAAAATTTGGCTATGAATCATATCACAACAAAGTGTATTGGAACAGAAAAGATTATCTTGGGCTTGGCTTAGCAGCACATTCATATATTAATGGAACAAGATTTTCTAACACAGAAAACCTTGCAGAATACACTGAAATGCTTGAAACAAAAGAAACCTTGCCAACAATAATGTCTAAAACTTTAAGCACTGAAGAAATGAAAGAAGAAGCAATAATGCTATCTCTTAGAACTGCAGAGGGTTTAAACCTTGAATCATATACAGCTGAGTTTGGAGAAAACTTTTTAGCAAAAAAGAAGTCGCTTATTGCAAAACTGATTGAGTCTGGCTTTTTAAAACTTACAAACAATCACTTAGTTTGCACACAAAAGGGCTATTTGGTGCTAAATCAAATTGTTCTTCAACTTTGTTCATAGAAATGCAAAACAAAAACAGCCAAATGGCTGTTTTTTTAATAATATAGGTTATTTGCCATTGATACTGCACTTCAAGATATAACCACGCCCAAAATTATTCCCAAAATTATCTCAATAACAAATGCAATTATCCAGCCCTTTAAAAATGTCTTTTTTTCAAACTCATCATTATAAAGAACAAGACCAATAACCAAGCCAATGAGTCCTAGCAAACCAAGGGCAACACCTATTCCAACCTTAGATGCTTTGTAAGGTATCGCTTGGCAATGAATAGTGGGGTAACACACTCCACTCTCAAAAACATTATTCATGAAACCGTTAGAGACAATCTTCTTTCAACCTTAATTTTGATTGCTGGTGGTTTTGATATGACAATTTCAGAATTTTTAAATAGTCCGCTATTTAGTGAAGAAAACTTAAATATTTAACAAAAAAGTGTCAGCAAATGGTTGACATTTTTTTTTAGCAGTAATATACTACACAATGTTAGCACTCTAAAACTTAGTTTGCTAACAATCTGAATATTTATTTGCCAAAAGGTATATAATACAGTTAGAGGTAATAAATGGATTTAAGTGAAAGAAAAAAGAAAATACTCAGTGCAGTAATTGAAACGAATATAAAGTCTGAAAGGGCAGAGGCGGTATCAAGCAAGTGGCTTCAAGAAGAATATTTGCCAGAGCTTTGCTCTGCAACCATCAGAAACGAGCTGAATGCTTTAGAAGAAATGGGTTATTTAACACATCTTCATACTTCTTCTGGCAGAGTTCCAACAAAAGAGGGCTATGAAATGTATGCCAGCGAACTTATGCAAGAAAAGAAACTTTCAGCCAAAGAAAAAGAGGTTATAAAGTCTAATTTTTCAAACAAACTTGTTTCAATTAGCGATATTATTGACAGGTCCGCAAAAACAATAGCAAAGGCAACAAATTATGCTTCAGTTGTTTATACAGACAAAAAAGATAATGCGTTAATAAAAGATATAAAGCTTTATCCCGTCAGCAAATCAACTCAGCTTGTCGTGGTTGTTACAAATGATAGAGTTATTAATGAAATTGCAAACCTTGGCACCAATGATGAAGCAGATCTTAATGCCGCATCAGGAATTTTAAAGGATTTATTTGAAAACCGACCAATTTCGGCAATAACTGACCAAACTTTTAGAGAAAAAGTGGTTACAAAAGAGCTCCAAAAGTATAAATTTGTGTTTGATAGGGTTTTGGAGATTATTGAATCAAACAATAATAACTTTAATGGCAACATTTCGGTTGCTGGAAAAGAAAAGCTTATTGAATATCCAGAATTTGACGATGTTGCCAAAGTTAAAAAAGCTGTCAGCGTGTTTGAAAGCAAAGAATCTATTTTGCCACTAATCAAAAATGGCAATGACCTAGAAATTTCAATTAATGTTGGCAGTGACGAGTCTGGGCTTGAAGATTGTTCAATTATAACAGTATCTTGCAATATAACTGGTGATCAAAAAATCACAGCAGGTGTTATTGGACCAATGAGAATGGACTATTCTAAGGCAATTTCAGTATTAAAAGAAGTTGCTGAAACAATTGAAGATGCAATAGGAAATGAGGAGGAGTAATGGACGAAAAGAATAAAAAAGGTTGTTGCCATGATGGAAGCGATAAACACGAATGCCACAACCATGAAAACGGCAATCACGAGTGTTGTCATGGAAAAAACCATGAAAATGGCGAACATGAATGCTGCCATGGCAAAGGAGATGGCAAAAAAGAGTGCAAGCATGGTGGCGATGGACAAAAAAGAATTAAAGAACTTGAGGCTGAGCTTGCAAATGCAATGGCTCTTGCAAATGAATATAACACAAAGTGTTCACAATATTTAAACACTGCAACATATTATAAAAATCAGTGTGATGAAACAAAAAATGACCTTGCACGCTTCAAAGAACGTAACAAAAACATTGAAGAGCAAGCAAAACAAAAGGCAAATGAATTTGCAGTAAAAAAAATTCTGCCAATTCTTGATGACTTTGATGGAGCATTAAGAACCGTTTCGCCAGAGCTTATGCAAGGCTTTGTTATGATATACAGCTCTATGCTTAGCACCATAAAAGAGCTTGGTGCAGTAGAAATTGTGTGTAAGGGCGAAAAACTAGACCCAGAAAAGCACAACTGTATAGATACAACCATTGCAGACAATGAAAGTCAAGACGGAACTATTGCTGCAGTATATCAAAAGGGCTATATGTTTGAGGCAACTGGTGAAGTTATCAGACCTGCAAATGTTAGTGTTTATAAGGCGTGAGGCTTAATAAACAATAAATTCTAATCTTTGAGGCTTTCAGTATAAACTTGGTTTATACAAATCATTTTAAAAATAATTATTTTTTATAAAAGGGGATATAAAATATGGCAAAAATTATAGGAATTGACCTTGGAACAACCAACTCTTGTGTAGCAATCATGGAGGGTGGCGAACCAGCAGTTATCACAAACACAGAAGGAAGTAGAACAACACCATCTGTTGTTGGTTTCACAAAAGACGGAGAAAGACTTGTTGGACAAGTTGCAAAAAGACAAGCAGTTGCAAACCCAGAAAACACAATTCGTTCAATTAAAAGCAAAATGGGCGAAAATGTAAAAGTTTCAGCAGGTGGAAAAGAATATACTCCACCTGAAATCTCTGCAATGATACTATCAAAACTTAAAGCTGATGCAGAAAAATATTTGGGCGAAACAGTAACAGAAGCTGTTATCACAGTTCCTGCATATTTCAATGACTCTCAAAGACAAGCAACCAAAGACGCAGGCAAAATCGCAGGTCTTGACGTTAAAAGAATTATAAACGAGCCAACCGCTGCTGCACTTGCTTATGGCCTAGACAAAGCAGGCGAGGGTGATGGTCAAAAGATTTTGATTTATGACCTTGGTGGTGGAACATTTGATATTTCAGTATTGGAAATTGCTGACGGCGTGTTCCAAGTTCTTGCAACTGGCGGAAACACACACCTTGGTGGCGACAACTTTGATGAAGTTATCATAAACTATTTGGTTGAAGAATTTAAAAAGAGCGATGGCATTGACCTTTCTAAAGACAAAATGGCAATGCAAAGACTTAAAGAGGCTGCAGAAAAAACAAAAATTGAACTTTCAACACTTTCACAAAGCTCTGTTTCACTTCCATTTATTTCAGCAGACAGCACAGGTCCAAAACACCTTGAAATAAACATTACTCGTGCAAAATTTGAAAGTATGATTGAAGACTATATTAATGAAACTATAGACCTTACCAAAAAAGCACTTAGCGATGCAAAACTCTCTGTTAATGATGTTTCAAAAATCATCATGGTTGGTGGTTCAACCAGAATCCCAATGGTAATAGACAAAGTTAAGGCATTTATCGGCAAACAACCATTCACAGGCATCAACCCAGATGAATGTGTTGCTGTGGGTGCAGCAATCCAAGGTGGCGTTTTGGCAGGCGATGTTAAAGATGTTCTTTTATTAGATGTTACACCACTTTCTCTTGGAATTGAAACCATGGGTGGGGTAATGACAAAGCTTATTGACAAAAACACAACAATCCCAACATCAAAAACACAAGTTTTCTCAACCGCTGCAGACAATCAGCCAGCAGTAGACATTCATGTTCTTCAAGGCGAAAGAGAATTTGCTGCAGACAACAAAACTCTTGGCAGATTTGAGCTTTCTGGCATTGCGCCAGCACCAAGAGGAATACCACAAATTGAAGTTAAATTTGATATTGATGCAAACGGAATTGTGCATGTTACAGCAAAAGACCTTGGCACTGGCAAAACTCAAGACATAACAATCACAGCATCATCAAATCTTTCTGATGCAGACATTGACAAGGCTATTAAAGAAGCTGAAATGTATGCTGAAGAAGACAAAAAGAGAAAAGAAGTTGTTGATAACAAAAACGCCTTAGACCAACTTGTTGCAAGCATTGAAAAATTTTTAAGAGAAAGCGGAGACAAAATTTCTGAAGAAGACAAAACAAGACTTACTGCAGCAACCGACAAGGCTAAAGAAACTCTAAAGACTGCTAACGATGCTGAAACACTTAAATCAGAGACTGAAGAACTTTCAAAAGTTTCAAATGAAATCTTTACAAAACTCTATCAAAATGCAAATCCAAATGGTGGAGCAACTGACGGAACAAACGGCGGAAACGCTGATAATAACGGAGGTTCAGACCCTAACAACTTTGGCGATTTCACAACAAAATAGTAATAAATTTATAACAAAAAGATAAGCCCTTGTTTTGGGCTTATCTGCTTGTTTTTAAGGAAAATATGGCAAAAAATTATTATGATATCTTGGGCGTAAGCAAAACAGCTTCAGATGATGAAATAAAAAAGGCTTATAGAGGGCTTGCAAAAAAATATCATCCAGATCTAAACCCAGGAAACAATGAGGCAGCAGAAAAGCTTAAAGAAGTTAACGAAGCATTCAGCGTGCTTTCTGACAAAACAAAAAGACAAAACTATGACACATATGGCTCAGCAGATGGTCCACAAGACTTTGGCGGAGCAGGTGGTGGCTTTGGCGGTTTTGGAGATTTTGGCGACTTTGGCGACATTTTCAGCAGCTTTTTTGGTGGTGGTGGCTTTGGTGGCGGAAGCAGAAGAAGCAGAGCAACACAGCCAATGCAAGGCGACGACATTCAGGTTAAAGTTAAGCTTTCATTTGTGGAAGCTGCTTTTGGTTGCAAAAAATCAATAAATCTTGTTAGAAGCGAATCTTGCCCTGACTGCCACGGAACTGGTGCAAAAAATGGTGCTTATGACACTTGTCCAAAATGCTCAGGCAATGGAACAATCAGGCAAGCACAAAACACACCATTTGGTCAGGTGGTAACAGAGGGCGTTTGCCCTGATTGCCATGGAACTGGCAAAAAAATCAAAGAAAAATGTCCAAAATGTAACGGAAATGGCTCAACACGTGAAAATAGAACAATAGAAATTAACATTCCGGGCGGAATTGGCAATGAACAAATCCTAACACTAAGGGGTCAGGGCGAAGCAGGCAGAAACGGTGGATCAGCTGGCGATATGCAAATTTTAATTCAAGTTGAAAATCACAAGTTGTTAAAAAGAGAAGGTTTTGATGTGTTTGTAGATGTTCCAATCTCATTCACAGAGGCTCTTCTTGGCGGAAAAGTTAAAGTTCCGGGAATCAATGAAACCCTAGACCTTACCATTCCAGAGCTCACACAAACAGGCACAATTTTAACAATTAAAGGCAAGGGAACAAAAGTTTTAAACAAACAAGCTTATGGTGACCTTTATGCAAAAGTGGTTGTTGAAATGCCAAAAAGCCTAGATAAAAAACAAAAAGAACTAATAAAACAACTTGATGATGGCATTGCAAGAAATCAATATAGCAAAAAGAAACAGTTTAATGACAAATTATAACTCTTTTGTAGCACCAAATGAAAAATTTAATTTATTTTCATGGCATTCATGGAAATACAGCAAAAACAATAGCACCATGGCTTGAGCAAGAACTAAAAAATTATAACATTAATGTCGTTTATCCAAAATTTTTTAATGATGGCGAAGCATTTTTTGAAAACTTTGAAATCGTTGCTCAAAAACTTATTAACGATAAGGTTTTAAATGATGACAGCATTTTAGTTGCACGCAGCATAGGAAACCCATTTGTTGTTACGCTTTTAGAAAAATACCAACTTAAGCCACTTGCATATATTTCTCTTGCTGGATTTGCAGAATATTTTGACACAATAAGCATTCAAACTCAAATCAAAAACTCAATTCCAACAGAAAAGGCTATAGAATACCTAAAAAATTTAGATACGAAAAAATTATCTTTTTATTCAAATGACCACATTGTGCCACAAAAAGTTTTAAAAAATTTCAGCGAACAAATAAATTCAAAACTATATTATTTAGATGGGAAAGGTCACTTTGGAACAAAATCTGGTGTGCAAGAACTTCCAGAACTAATAGAAATTATGAAAGAAAATAAAATAATATAAAAAAACATAGCAAACCTGCTATGTTTTTATTTAGCTAATTGCTTTTTTTGTGGGTTTATACTATAATACACTCATGAAAGAAAAAAGATTTTATTTTGAAGGTGAACTTTCTGCTAACACGGTTATAGAAATGGTTGGCGAAGAGTTTCATCATTTAGCAAATGTTATGAGAGCCAAAACAGGCGACAAAGTATGTCTTTTTAATGGAAATGGCAATTTTTATCTTGGCAAAATCACTGAAATTACAAAAAAATATGCAAATATTGATGTTTTAGAGGAAAAAGTTTCAGAAAGTGAGCCAAAAATTAAGCTAACTGTGTTTCAAGCACTTGCCAAAGGAGACAAACTAAGCCTTGTTATGCAAAAAATTACAGAACTTGGGGCAACCAAACTTGCACTTTTTGAAAGCAAATTTTGCGATGTTAAGGCTAACACTGGCAAACAAGAAAAACTTAGCCTTGTTTCAGCTCAGGCAGCAAAGCAATGTGGCAGAGCAAGTCTTGTTGAAACTGAAGGCGTTCTAAAAATTAAACAGATTGCTGAAAAAATTAAAGAATATGATGATTTTTTTGTGGCTTATGAAAATTCTGACGGCCACACACTATCAGACTCACTTTTAAGCCTAAAAAACGCTCAAAACATAGCAATAATGATAGGGGCAGAGGGTGGCTTTTCAGAAGATGAAATTGAGCTTTTAAAGGCAAATGGTGCAGATGTTGTTTCTCTTGGAAAACGCATCCTTAGAACTGAAACTGCAGCCATTGCTTGCACTGCTTTAATAATGCAACTTTTAGAAAAATAGGCATTAAAAGCAAAGCTGAACACATTTTAGGAGAATTTATGAAAAAAATATCGTTAATAACGCTTGGTTGCAAGGTTAATCAAGTTGAAAGCGAACAAATTGCTGAAAAACTAGAAAGCTATGGCTTTGATGTTTCTATGGGTCTTGGAGTAAGTGACATTTATGTTATTAACACTTGCGCTGTAACCAACGAAGCAGAGCGAAAATCTAGAAACTACATTGCAAAAATTTTAAAGCTAAACCCAAGTGCCAAAATTTATGTTTGTGGTTGTTCTTCAGAAAACGACCCAAACAAATTCAAAAAGGGCGACTATGTGGTTAAGGTTATTGGCAACAAAGACAAATTATCGCTTGCAGAAACAATAAAAAATGATAATTTAGAGAGCAAAAATTTGCTTTCATCTGAATATAAAAGTAGGGTAACAAACCGAACAAGAGCCGACCTTTTTGTTCAAAATGGTTGCAACAACTTTTGCACCTATTGCATAATTCCATACCTTAGGGGCAGAGAAACAAGCTTTCCATTAAATGAGATTAAGGCAGAACTTAAAATATTAGAAACCCTTGCAAATGAAATTGTTGTTACAGGAATAAACCTTTCAGCTTATGGCAAAGACATAGAGGGCAGTGATGGCCTAATTGAAATTGCAAGACTTTTTAAAGATAGTTCAGCAAGGTTTAGGTTTAGCTCTTTAGAGGTTAATGTTATAACAGAAAAATTTCTTTCAGAGCTTGCTGAATATAATAATTTCTGTGACCAATTCCACTTATCGCTTCAAAGCGGAAGCAACAACACACTTAAGGCAATGAACCGTCACTATACAAAAGAACAATACCTTGAAAAGGTTAATTTGATAAGAAAATTCTTCCCAAATGCAGGTATTACGACAGACATAATAGTGGGATTTCCCACAGAAACAGAGGATGATGCCGCTGAAACACTAGATTTTATTAAACAAGTCAAGTTTTCAGACATGCATATTTTTCCATACTCAAAACGCAATGGAACAGCTGCAGAAAAGTTTAAAAATGTGGCAAAAAATGTGGCACAAAGGGTTAAAGATGTGTCTGAGGTGTCTAGGCAAATGAAGGCTGATTTTATTAACAAAAACATTGGCTTAACACATGAAGTTATCATAGAAAATCAAAAAGAGGGCTATTACCTTGCGCACACAAAAAACTTTATTTTGTGTTATATAAAATCTAAAACTGAGCTATTATCTAACCAAAAGTTTAATGTTAGGCTTGTTAAATCATTTGCCGATGGTGCAATCGCTGAAATAATTTAACTTATAAATGTCAAAATGTTGTTGACAAATAAAGCTTATCGTGTTAAATTATTAATGTTATTTTATGCAAGAGGGGGTGAATCTCACATGACAACAGTTAAAGTTGGCGACAATGAAAGCCTTGATAGTGCACTTAAGAGATGGAAAAGAAAATGTCAAAAAGATGGCATCATTGGTGATATTCGCAAGAAAGAAGCTTATGTAAAGCCTTCTGTTGCAAAAAAGCTTAAGAGCGAAGCAGCTAGAAAAAGAGCTAGAAAAGGTTAATATTTAATTTAATTGCAGGCAAAAAGCCTGCTTTTTTTGTGTATTTTATTAGTTAAATTTATTTTTTATTCTTAACACAACAAAACTATTAAAATAGTTTTTATTTCATAATTATTTTAATATTTTTGTTAAATTGTATTTTTTTGGCAAATTAGAGCTTTTTTGTCTTTTTATGTCTTATTTTAACAAACATAAAAAAACATAACTTTAGTATGTTAAACTCCACGTGTTAACTTAAATAAAAAGGAGAATAATAACAGAAAAATGAAAAGCAGTGCACTTAAATTACTTGCACAAAAGGCGAAAAAAAGATTAAGTACTGCAGGACAAAATTATCCAAAAAACGAAAGCGAAAAAACTACAAAAGCATATCTTTCACTTGCATCATATAGAGTGGTTGCCAGCAAACAAACAATTGAAGAAGACCCACTTTTTGATAAAGTGAAAAAACTCATGGAAAAGGGTGATACTTTCAGCCCGCTTTCAGAGCTCACAGATTATGAAGTTTTTAACAAGCTTGATAGTGCCGACAAAGAGAAATATATTTTAGATATATCTAAAAGATATAACAAAATAAGAGAATACTTTGCCACAGAGCCAATAAGTTAATGCAAAAATGGTGCAATTTTAGCACCATTTTTGTTTGAGAAAAAGTTAAACTATGCTAAAATTGTTTTGTTTAAAGGAATAAAATGGAAAGTGAAATTTTAAAGAACTTAAATATCGAGCAAAGACGCCCCGCAGAAACCATTGATGGGGCTGTTTTGGTTACGGCTGGGGCAGGCAGTGGAAAAACAAGAATGCTCACCCACAGAATTGCTCATATGGTTAGCGAACTAAATATTTATCCAAGTCACATTTTGGCAATCACATTCACAAATAAAGCCTCAAATGAAATGAAAGAAAGGCTTTCAAAAATGGTTGAAAACCTTGATGGAATGTGGATTTGCACCTTTCATGCAATGTGTTCAAAAATTTTAAGAATGAACATAAGCCTTCTTGGCTATACAAGCAGCTTTTCAATTTATGGTGACACCGAAAAAACCAGAGTTATTAAGCGTATTATTGAAGAATGTAAAACTGAAATCAATGCTGAAACCTTTGCTTGGCACATTTCTAACGCCAAAAACAGCCTAATGAGTCCTGACGAATATTCAAAATACATTCACGACCCAAAAAAGTGCCAAATTATAACCAAAGTTTATAAGACCTATGAAGAAGAGCTGTTTAAGGCAAACGCCCTTGATTTTGACGATTTGCTCGTTAAAACTTATGAGCTATTTAAGAAAAATCCAGACACACTAGAATATTATCAAAACAAGTTTCAGTATATTTCAGTTGACGAGTTTCAAGACACCAACACTGCTCAATATGAGCTTGTTAAACTTTTGGCAAACAAACATAAAAACATTTTGGCTGTTGGCGACGAAGACCAGTGCATATATTCTTGGCGTGGGGCACAAGTTTCAAATGTTAAGCAGTTCACTAAAGATTTTGAAGGCTGTCAAATTTTTAAGCTTGAGCAAAACTATAGGTCAACAAAAAAAATTATTGACCTTGCAAACAAACTTATTAAACATAACACAATAAGAATTGATAAAAACCTTTGGACAGAAAATGACGCTGGCGAAGAAATTGTTTTAACTCAAAATTATAATGATATTGAAGAAGCCGAGCAAATTGCTGAACGAATTGAAACTTTTGTTTCAACAGGCAGGGCAAAATATTCAGACTTTGCAATCCTTATGCGTGTGAACTCGCTTTCCAGAATTTTGGAAGAAAAACTTTTAACCTATAACATTCCATATAGAGTTTATGGTGGTTTTAAGTTTTTTGAAAGAAAAGAAATTAAAGACACAACTGCATATCTTTATTTGGTGGCAAACCCAAATGACACAGAGGCAACAAACAGAATGCTTGCTTTTCCAAAAAAAGGCATAGGCGAAGTGTCTATTGGCTTAATTCATAGCACAGCTAATGAAAATGGCGTAAGCATGATGGAAGTTATTATGAATGCTGAAAAATACGGCATTTCTAGCTCACTTCAAACAAAACTAAACTCTGTGCGAGACCTTTTTATAGACTTAAATTCTAAAAAAGAAATTATGCCGCTTGAAGATTTTGTAAGTTTCGTAATTCAACGAGCTGGCATTAAAGAAGCCATTGGCTCTAAAACTGAAGAAGATATAAACAAATGCATGAACGTTGACGACTTAATTAAATCTGTTAGCGAATATTCAGATGCAAATGAAAACGCCACAATTGATGACTTTTTACAGTCAATAACATTAATGCGTGATATTGATTCTCTAAGCGATGAAGACAATTTTGTGTCACTTATAACTGTTCATGCAGCTAAGGGACTAGAGTTTAACAATGTGTTTATTGTGGGGCTTAATGATGGACTTTTTCCGCTTTCTCGTGCAATAAACTCAGCTGATATTAATGAACTTGAAGAAGAACGAAGGCTTATGTATGTTGCAATAACAAGAGCAAAACAAAGGCTATTTTTATCTAGACCAAAGGTTAAGTTTAGCTATGAGAATAAAAGAACAGAATACACTATGATTTCAAGATTTTTGCCAGAGATTTTTGATAATTTAAATAAAAAATCAAACATAATCAATGGATCAGTTATTCGCTCAGATATGGAAACTTCAGGTTATTATGATAGTCTAAGAGTTTCAGAAAAAAAAGCAAGTTTGGACGAGCTTATGAGCAGTCATGCAAATGTAGTTAATGTTTCAAAAACTTCAAATCCGTCATCAGCAAGCAGCAATCAAACAGCAAAATTTAATACTGCAGACTACTCAAAATTTAAAAAAGGAACAAAAGTTCGTCATCCTCACTTTGGCGATGGCGAAGTTACACTTGGCGTAACCGATTTTGCCAGTGCTTTT
>CAOJFR010000018.1 GCA_948434855.1 uncultured Clostridia bacterium
TAACAACAAAATTTTGAAAGAACTGATAAATTCTGGTGTTGGCATGATACCAAATTTGGAAGTTGTTGAAGATGCTCTTTCAGCTGCTTTGCTTGCTCAAGGAAAAACAAAAGAACAAGTTAGAAAACTTGTTAAGGAAATTATGTTTGGTTCAGCAGTTTATGCAGGCACAAGTTGGAATTTAAATGTAAAGGATATTGAAAATATTAGTCCTTTTGGTGAAAATTTAGCAAATGCTCAGAAATCTAAATATTAAGACATGATAAAACCCCCTTAAAACTTAAGGGGGTTTTGTTATAAATTTTTAAGTATTATTTTATTTGTAAAAATTTAACAATGCCCATATAAATGCAATCTACAATTTTTTCTTGGTATTCTTCATTAATTAATAATTTCTCTTCTTCGGCATTAGATAAAAATCCGCATTCAACAATGACTGATGGGGCTGATGTGCACTTTAACATAAAATAATCTCCGGGGCTTGTGCATTTGTTGCTATGGTTAAGAGTTTGTAAAAATTCATTTTGAATATATTCTGCAATTTGTTTGCTGATGTCACTTGTTTTGTCATAAAAAACTTGTGCTCCACGCAAGGAATGATTTGTGTATGAATTTTGATGAATGGAAATAACCATGTTTGGACGAATTTTTTTTATAAGTTTTTTTCTCATTTCCATATCTCGTTTTTTGAAAGCCTTGCCTGCACCTTCAGCAAGGCTTTTGTCGGTTGTTCTGGTCATAACAACATTAATGCCCGCATCTTCAAGTTTTTTTTGAACCATTTTTGAAATTTTTAGGTTTAGTTTTGCTTCATGAATTTTTGTTTTATATCCGATTGACCCAGGATCTGTGCCGCCATGGCCTGCGTCAATTACAACTGTATAGTTTCTGCTTGGCACAGTGTCAGCAGGAGTGGCTTCGCTGAATGCATTGCAAGAGTTTTGAGTAGGAATAACTAAAAAACTGCAAACGGTGGATAAAAATATTAAAAAAATAATAAACTTTTTCATAAAAATACCTTTATTTAATTTTAAACTAATGTTAGGTTGTGAAAAATAGAGAAATTTATGCAAGACAAAAATTTATAGAAGTTAAAACCTATTTAGTTATTGAATATTGACATACTATAATCCCATGTTATAATGTAACTATGAAAATTTTTAGGGCAATTAGCGGAAAAGAAAAACTCTCTTTAATAGAAAAGAATGATATACTTTTTCCTCATAAAACATGCAAAGTCGAAGAATGGATTTTATTTCCTCATACAGAAGACTATGAAACAGGGAAGTTTTTCTTTTTTACCATAGAAGATGCGTTTCTTTATATAAAAGAAACTAAGTTGGCTAATGATAAAGAGGTTTCAATCTTAGAGATGGATATTGATGAAAGTTTAGTTTTGCCATATCTTGCCTATGGAATTTATTGTGATGGTGATTTTGATTTTTTTGGACATCCTGTGCCCGAATTGCTTTTGCCTTATAGCATTGTCAATGAAAAAATAAAATCAAAAAACTATAATCTTTTATGCTTTGGAAAAGATGCTTTTTGCTATTCTAACAATAAATACAAATTCAATATGACTTTTAAAACAAGTAAGCCAAAAAGTTTTGTAAATTTTGGTAAAATTTTAAAAGAGTTATTGTCAAGTAGAAAAAATTTTGAAGCAGATCAAGAGGAATTTATTAAGTGTCAAAATAAATTTAATGATGGGTTTGAGAGTTTTATGGATTGTCAAAGACAATATAATTGGAAATACTCTAGAAGCAAGATAAAAACATATTGTTCAACTCTACCACAACCAGGTTCTGGTGAATAAAAGTAAAATAAAAAGCATATCACTTTGGTATGCTTTTTGCTTTGCTCAGTATTTTATAATATGTGTCTAAATTTGACAACCATCTAAAATTAATATAATATTAATAAAAAGATAGAGGTTTTTTATGTTGGAAATGACACACGGTTGCATTATAAAAAATAGTAATTTGCTTTGTGAACAATTTGAGATAGAAAAGAATAAGTTGACAGCTAATGTTAATGCGAGCAAAATAGAAACTCTGTTTAAAGAGTTTATCAATATGCAAACTGAAAAATTATTTTTTATTTTGGAAATACCATTAAATGAATATAAGGAAAGAGAACTTATTAATAATAATGTGTCTCCTTTTCACAATCAAGTTTATTATATAGATGGACTTAGCAAAGAAAAAGCTATAACATTATTTAATGAGTATGGTGAACTTTTGATTCATGATGGAATATCGGTATTTGGTTTTGGAGTGCATGATGGTTCTGCTGAAATAATGAAATATGAATATAATGTAATTAAGCTTTGGGCAAAAGAACCCAAACGATATATACAATTTTTTTCTAAATTTGAAATACCACCAACAGATCATTGTGTTACTGCTTGGCAGACTTTTGATAAGAATAATCCTGGGGATAGAGTTTTACTTAAAATAAACGAAATTACTATCTATGATTTGCCTAATAAACTTAAAGAATGGGGTATATATTTAGCACAAATAAGGTAAAAAGGATTGGAAGAGGTATAGATCGTTTAAGTCTAAAGATAGATCAATATATAAGTATAATTCTAGAACGAATGAGTTTGTAATAATATCGAAAGACGGAAAAATAGTGACTTATTTTTCTCCAGATACGAGTTATTATTTTGATGAATAATGGATTGATTAAGGAGAATAAACATGAGTAAATTTATTTTAAATGAAAGAACAGGGAAAATGGTTGAATATCCACCATATAAATGCAAGATGTGTGGAATGGGAAATATTTTTGAAACAAATGAAATATGTGAATATTGTGGTTGGGAAGATGACTGGGTGCAGAATAATAACCTAGATTATGCAGGTGGAGCAAATCAAATGAGTCATAATCAGTATCGGGAATTTTGGGAAGAAAATAAAGAGGAAATTTTAAGTAAAAGGAAAGATAATCAATTTATTGCAATAGAAAAGTCTCAAGAATATTTTGAGATAAAATTTATGAAAAAATAATACTAAATATAATTTTAGTAGGAATTTGTTAACATATTTTCAGTTAAAGGGATGTTTGGTAAAAATTTATATTTTAGATTATTTAATGAGCACGGCAGTTTAACTTCAAAAAATTTTTTATTAAAGAGCTGAAATAAAAAAAATAAAAAAGCTTATCAAGGGCTATAAATTTTGAAACTAGCAAAAAATGCTTCATCTAAAATGATAAAGCATTTTTAAACAATAACATTGATAGTGTTTAATTACCAACCAAGATTTTCATTTACGAGTATTATTTTTGTCGGGGTCTTTTTAGGTCTTTTGTGATAAATTACAGTTGCTCTACAAATTCTTTCTTTCATACTGCAATTACTGCATTTGTTTAACTTTGTGCAAGGCGTAGGATAATTGTGGCTCTTTGCATTTATAGGTGCAACATAGTTTCGTACTCTATTGATTGCCGAAATTAAATCTTTTTCTATCTTATTTACACCGATTACAAAAATGACTTCACTTGGACCAAATAGTGAAGGAGCAACGCGATTACAACTACTATCAATATTTACCATTTCTCCCGTATCTTCTGCAACTGCATTTGCGGATAAAATAAACACATCGGCAGTTAAACATTTTTTTCGATTTGGCATACTTTTATCAATCCCCATAGCATACAAATTATTTGTCTGCTTTTTAAAATCTTCAAATGAGCATAAGTCTTCTACTGAATGAGAATCTCCAATACCAACATTTTTATTTTTACAAATTTCAAGTAGAATATTTTTAGCTTCTTGCTTTGAATTGCAAACAATAGTCTCATAATCGTTAAATCTAAATTTTTCTGCCAGTTTTTCCAATCTACTTTTTTCCATATAATCCTCCTATGTAATCATTATATCATAAACTTTTTAGTTTTGTATTAACTTTACCAAATAATTAATATTTTTTTAATTTGGGATTCTGGCGTGTGCTTGTCTTGATACAAGTGGCTCGGCTTCGCCTCGCCAGACAAGCACACTTCTATAAATCAATTTTGTTGCCAAAAGAGCGGTTGCTGGCAGAGCGTAACGCAGACCGCTCTTTTGCTTTTGTTTTCTTCTCTCTATTTTCTAGTGTAAACGAATATTCTTTGTTGTCAAGGTTAAAGTGTATGCTGTTAGCAACCTTGACAACGGCAGAAATATTCGTTTTTTGCTGGTTAAGAGAGTGTAAGCACAAAAAAGAAAACCTAGTCCATTGTTTTGGTTTAGGTTTCTCTTGTTTTTCCGCTAGTTTCAAAAGTAAGCAACTAACAGATATGCTTTTTATTTTGCAAATTTTATATTGTCCTTATATTACATCCATTTTTTTATAATGCTATATTCTGGTAAGTTTGTTTTTTTATGCAATTTAGACATTTAAATTAAATTTAAGTATTGTATTAATATTTTACAAGTGTTAAAGCTTTTAAGGTTTTTATTTTTCGTATTATTTTAATTATCTTGCTAATTTTAGACTTAAATGTTATAATTAATTTGTAGGAATTGTTTATGGAGAAAATTTCAAAAGAGACCGCAAAACAAATGCAGCCATTGGTGCTTGCTATGATTGGTGACAGTGTTCAGACCCTGTTTGTTCGTGAATATGTTGCAAAAAATTATGGATTTAAAGTTAATAAAATGAACAAAGTTGTTTCTTCAGTTGTTAAGGCTGGTGCACAGTTTAAAACTTTTAAAAAACTTGAAAATGAGCTTAGTGCTGAAGAATCTGATATTGCAGGTCGTGCAAGAAATACTCATATTCACACCAAGGCTAAAAACTTTAGTTATACTGAATATATTTATGCTACTGCTTTGGAGGCGGTGATTGGATATTTATATTTAACTAATGAAATGGAAAGGCTTAATGAAATTTTGAACAAGTCACTTGAAGAAATTGAAATTATTTAAACGAGGTTTTTATGAAAATTGAGGGAAAAAATCCTGTTAGGGAACTTATTAATGCAGACGGCAACATTGAAAAAATTATGATTGCTGATGGGACCTCTGATTCTGAGCTTAGGCTTATTCAGAAGATTGCGAGAGATAAGGGCATTAAAGTTGAATTTGTTGACAGAAGAGCTCTTGATAAAAAGAGCGAAACGGGGCACCATCAAGGAGTGATTGCGATTCAGTCTGAATTTGCTTATGCTGAACTTTCAGAAATTCTTAAAAATGTAAAAAAAGATGATAAAGATATGCTTTTTATCATTTTGGATGAAATTAATGATCCTCATAATTTGGGCTCTATTATTAGAGTTGCAGAGTGTGCAGGAGCCACCGCTGTGATTATTCCTAATCGCAGAAGTGCAACTGTTAATGAAACTGTTATTAGAACTTCTGCGGGTGCAACTGCTCATATTCCAGTGGTTAAAGTTGCAAATATTAATAGTGCTATTGAAGAGCTTAAGGAAAATGGAGTTTGGGTTTATGCGCTTGATATGGATGGTGAGGTTATGTATGATGCAAACCTTACTGGAAATATTGGACTTGTTGTTGGCGGTGAGGGCTCAGGTGTTAAGCCACTCACAAGAAAACTTTGTGATGACATTATTTCTATTCCGATGTTTGGAAAGGTTAACTCACTTAACGCAAGTGTGAGTGCTGGTATTGGAATTTATGAAGTTATTAGACAAAGAACTAGATAGTTAATTGATTTAAAATATAATTTAGGAGAAATAAGTTGGATAATGTTGATCCTGCTGACCTTGTTAAGATTGTTCAGCAATATTCTGGTTATGTGAGTTCGCTTTGCAGGAAATATTATATTCAGGGTGGAACCTTTGATGACCTTTTTGAAGAAGGTGTAATTGGTATTTTGGAAGCTTGCAAAAATTATAATGGTGACAGTTTGTTTGATAGTAAATTTGCACCATTTGTTAAGGTTTGCATTAAAAGACAAATTATTGATGCTATAAAAAAATCAAATACACAAAAAAATAAAGTTTTAAATGAATATATTAGTTTAACTAAGCTTGACACAAATGGAGATGAAAGCTCAGTTTTAAATAATTTTGTTGACAGAAATGTTTCTAATGATCCACTTGAACTTTTTCTTGAAAAAGAAAGAATTGAAGAAAAACTTAGGGTTTGTGATCTTGAGCTTAGTAAATTTGAAAAACTAGTTCTTGGACATTATTTGTCTGGCGAGAAACAAAATGAGATTGCTAAGAGCTTAAACAAACAGGTTAAGTCAATAGACAACACTTTGCAAAGAATTAAATCTAAATTGCAGTAATTTTATTTTAAGGAGAAAAATATGTATTTAGCATTATATAGAAAATATAGACCAAAAATATTTGATGAGGTTATTGGACAGGATCATATTGTTAAAACGCTAATTAATCAAATTAAGCTCGATAAGATTTCTCATGCTTATCTGTTTACTGGAAGCAGAGGAACGGGAAAGACTAGTACAGCAAAAATTTTTGCAAGAGCAATTAATTGTATGGACCCTGTTAATGGTTCACCATGCGGTGAATGTGAAGTTTGTAAGTCTTTGGAAGGCACTAATATTGATGTTTTAGAGATAGATGCTGCTTCTAACAATGGTGTTGATGAAATTAGGGATCTTAGAGAAAAAGTTAAGTATCCGCCAGTTGTTGGAAAATATAAAGTTTATATTATTGACGAAGTTCATATGCTTTCGTCTAGTGCATTTAATGCACTTTTAAAGACTTTGGAAGAACCTCCTAAGCATACTGTGTTTATTTTGGCTACTACTGAAGTTCATAAACTTCCTGCAACAATACTTTCTAGATGTTTGAGATTTGATTATAAGCTTGTTTCGCTTGATGATTTGTCTTCACTTTTAAAAAGAGTTCTTGATAGTGAAAATATTAAATATGATGCTCAGAGCATTAACACACTTGCTAGGGCAGGTGAAGGAAGCGTGAGAGATACACTTTCTATTGCTGACAGGTGCGTGTCTTTTGCTGGTGACACACTTACTTATGAAAAAGTTATTTCAGTTCTTGGCATTGCTGAAAGAGAAATTTTAATAAATATTACAAATAAGATTTTAAGCAAACAAACTGGTGAAGCTCTTGTTGAATTGGATGGAGTGCTTTCAAGTGGAAAGAGTCCTTTGGTGTTTTCAAATGACCTTATTGCATATTTTAGGGATTTGCTTTTGGTTTATACCCTTGGCGATAAATCAAGAGAAATTGTTGTGGTTAAAGATGATATTTATGAATCAATGAAAATGCAATCGACCAAAGAAAATTATGCGGTTATTGTTAAGGCAATTGAAATGCTTAGTGGTGTTGAGCAAGAGCTTAGGTATAGTGCTCAGCCGAGAATTGTGCTTGAGACTGCCATAATTAAAATTATTAATGACAGCTCTTTGATTGAGAGAATTCAAAAACTTGAAGATGAGATTAAGAATTTTCCCAGCTAAGCGCTCAGCATTAAAAAACGCAAAGTTGCCTAATGATTTAGTTGAAAATGAAGAAAAAACAACTATTTCTACAGAAGTAAATAAAGTTAAAGATGAAACATTTCAAAATTTTTCTGAAGTATCAAAGCAAGAAATAATTGAATTTGAAGATAAAAAAACTTTGGATGCAGGTTTTGAAATTTTGGGAGATTTACTTGGATTTTTAAGAAAGCAAAAATATATGTCTGCACTTATGGCTTGCAGACAAATTAGCGAAGTTTGTGTTAATGGCAAAATTGTTGAAATTGATTTTGATGAAGAATCTGCAACAGAAACATTTGCAGATGAAAAAATAATATCTCAGATTAATGAATTTTTTGCTGGGCGAGGACTAAGTTTTAAATTTAAAAATAAAGAAGATACAAGAAACCCTGCTGATGAGCTTAATGATTTGCTTGGCGGAAATCTTGTTAAAACTCGTTAATTTTATTTGGAAAAAAAGATAATTTATCTATAATTATATTATATTTATTTTAAGGAGAATTTTTATGAATAACAGATTTGGTGGTTTTGGCGGTGGAAACAATATGCAAGCAATGATGCGTCAGGCTCAAAAAATGCAACAAGATGCCATGAAAGCTAAAGAAGAACTTGATGAAAGTGTTTTTGAAGGTAGTGCAAGCGGCGGACTAGTTAGGGTGGAAATTAACGGAAAGTGCGATATGCTTAGTGTTAAGATTGACAGCTCTATTGTTGACCCAGATGATACAGAAATGATTGAAGATATGGTTGTTGCTGCATTTAACGATGCTAAGGCAAAGTTAGATAAAATGAAAGAAAGCAAGCTTGGAGCATTTGGGGGTCTTATTTAGTGGATATCAATCAGATTGAACCCATTGCAAGACTTATTAATGAATTTTCAAAACTTCCTTCAGTTGGCAGAAAAACAGCAGAAAGATATGCTTATCATATTATTAGATCAAGCGACGAAAGAGCTAAAAATTTTGCTGACAGCATTTTAGAATGTAAGGCTAAAATTAAGTTTTGTGAGGTTTGTGGAAATTATACAGATAGTTCGCCTTGTAGAATTTGCAGAGAACGTTCAGCAAATTTGCTTTGCGTTGTTAAAGAGCCTAAGGATGCTATGGCTATTGAAAAGACTGGTAGTTTTAAGGGACAATATCATATTTTGCATGGAACGATTAATCCTCTTGCTGGTGTTGGTCCCAATGATATTAGGCTTAAAGAGCTTCTTGGCAGAATTGATGAGTTTAAAACAAACGAGGTTATTATTGCAACAAACCCAGATGTTGAAGGTGAGGCAACAGCAATGTATATTGCGAAGCTTTTGAAGCCTTTGGGCGTTAAGGTTTCTAGAATTGCTCAAGGAATTTCTATGGGAAGCGAACTTGAATATGCCGATGAGGTTACACTTTCAAAAGCACTTAGTGATAGAAAGGAAATGTAATAATGAAAAATAATGAAAACACAGAAGATTATGAAGTTGATTCTAAGTTAAACAATGAAGAAAAAAATAGTTCGCAGAATTTAACCTCGCTTAAAGAAAAAGATTTTTTTAAGGAGGCAAGGGAAGAACAGAAAGTTTTGGATAGAAAGCCATCGGCTTTAGAGCAATCTTTGGTTGGAAAGTTTTTTAAAAATTTATGTTATTATCTTAGATTTACGGTTTCGCCATTTATTCTTGCACTTTTTTCTGCACTTTGCATTTATGCTGTTATGTTTTTTAATGGAAGAATCCTTATTTATATTGAAATTGGCAATGAGAGTTTAAGACAATCTTCTGCACTTATGCTTATTATTTTTTCGTTATTTTTGGGCGTGTTTGCTATGTTATTATTTTTGAGCATTGGTTTGAATATTAAAAAATGCATAAAAAAAAGGAACAAATAAAATTGTTCCTTTTTATTTTGTCTTTTGATTTGTTCGCATTTTTCTCTGGTTTAAGGATTCTTGTTTTTTGTTTTTAATGAAGCCAGAGAGATTTTTGCTTATATTTTTTAAATCGCTAGCATAAAGTGTGTTTTTGTTATAGTTAGAGGATTTTTTCATATTATTATGATTGATTTAATCAATCACTTTTATACAAAAATAAAAAAAGATAGAGAGATAATTTAGTGAGGATGTTTTTCTTTGGAGTTAGACCTGTTATTTACGGGTCTATTATATCTTATGCTGAAAATTTTATTTTGATAATAGTTATTAAAAATTAATAGTTATTTTTTTAAAGCATTGACATAACTATATTATTTTGTTATTATTTAACTAAGGAGAAAAGATTATGGTAGATAACAGCAAAGCAGTTAGAAAACAAATTCTAGATGTAATTGGTTGTATTGCAGCAGCTATTACAATTTTGACTTATGTGGTTTTATGTATTAATGCTCAGTGGACTTTTATTCCTTCAGATTCATTTATAATGAATGTGCTTAAGGTAATCCAAACATATGCCCCATTAGTTGTTGTTGGAATTGTTGGACTTGAATTTGTTGCAAATAAAAACTTGATTATTAGAATTATTTTCTACATTTTTATTGCAATTATAGTGATTTTCATGTTCTTCCCTGGAACTTGGGAAAACATGGTTGGCATTATTAAATAATGACAACTTAAACACACCCTTTTGTTTTGAGGGTGTGTTTTTATTGTGTCACGGGTTTGAGCTTATTTGATTTTTGTGTGGTATGCTTATTTTATAGAGGAGAATACTATGCAAAATATTATAGAAATTATTGAAAAAAACAATAGGCTTAGTTTGGTTAAAGAATATGAGCCAATAGTTTGTGGAAACACAAACTATTATATTAAATTTAGTTTCGGAGAAGACTGGGAAAAATGCGTGAGCAAAACAGCCTTTTTTGTTGTTGAAGGAAAAAAGATTCCTGTTGCATTTGAGGGCGACACTTGCAATATTCCTGCAATGCCTAACATGAGTTCTTTTTTGGTGTTTTTGGTGGCTGCATCTGATGATAATGCTATTTTATCTTCAACCCCAATAAAGCTTAATTTGGAACGTAATCCTTCAATGGATAAGCTTAAAAAAACTGATCCATTTAAAAGTTATTATGCGGCACTTCTTGGAGCTATAAATAAAGTTGAAAGCGGAAAAATTAAGGTTGCCGAAGTTGAATTTGCAAAAAATTCTGAAAAATCAAAAGAGGCAGAATTTGCAACAATATCAGAAAAGTCTAACAGTCAAGTTAGCAAATTTGGTGATGAAGAAATTGAAGGAATAAAATATTTTAGAAACAAGATTTTGATTGATGGAAAAAGTGTTGCTTGCCAAGGCGATATTTCAAATCCTAACCTTTTAATTAATGGAAACTTTATAATAAATCAGCGTGGTGGAACAATTTATTCAACCGTAAATAAATATACTGTTGATAGATGGAAGCTTGTTAATGGAACTTTGGAAGTTAAGACAAATGGCATTCTTTTGAACGGAACAATAACTCAAACTTTTGAAAACTCCCCAACAGGTGAGCTTACTGCTTCTGTAGATAGGTCTAATGGTGAAGTTGACGCAAGTTATGAAAATGGAGTATTTACAATATCAGCTCAAAATGTTTTGATTGGTTGGGCTAAGCTTGAAGTGGGAAATGTTGCAACATTATTTTGCCCAAAAAGTGTTGAAGTGGAGAATTTGGACTGTAAGAGATATTATGTTAGCATTGGAAAAAATGGATGGGAAATTTTTGGCAATGGAGTGAATTCTTCAACAACCAAGAGCACAATTTTGATTTTGTTGCCAGTTGAGATGAGAGTTAGACCAACATTTTCATATTCTGGAAATTTTAGGTTGCTTCTTGGTGGAAGTGCTCCTAGTGTTTCTAAACTTGAAAATGATGGATATGCTTCTTCTCCTAGAGTTATGTGTATTGATGCAACAAGCACGGGGCTTTCTACTTCAAACGCAGCATCAATACTTGGTGCAAATAATTCTAATGCAAAGCTTATGTTTGATGCAGAAATTTATTAAAAAAAATCCTGAATTGTCAGGATTTTTTTATTTTATGCAACGGCATTTGCTGGAAGTTTTCGGTTGTTTTTAAACCACTCAGTATCTTTTAAAATGGTTGTGTTGTTTGAACACAAAACTTGCGATTTTGATGTTGGATTGGAGCAAACCACTATTGTGCCGTTGAATGAAGTGAATTGATTTGCACTATAGTTTATGCAAAGTGATGTAACATAAATTTGGTTAGTGTAAATTGAAACATTATTAATAAATTCTTGTGTAGGGAACTGGTTTTCATTTTTGCTGGTATATTCACTGCTTCCTGCAACACAAGTTACTACAACAATTTTTGGTTGTATAACTTCCAACAGTTCTGAGCAGGAAGATGTTTTTGAACCATGATGACCAGCTTTATAAAGTTCTACTTCACCAAGATGGTTTTCACTTTCTGCACTTATTAATGAAAGTTCGCCTTCTTTTTCAAGGTCGCCAGTGAACAGATATGATTTGTCTTTACCTTGTTTAATTTCAAAACAAACTGAATAATTGTTTTCTGTGGTGCTTTTTTCTTCATAAAATTTTTGATAAAGGAAATTAAGTTCAACGCCATTGCCAAGGTCATAAGTTTTTTGTGCACCTGCCTTTGACTGATTAATGCATTCTAATGAAGTATAGTGTTTTGCACCAGAGATTATTGCCTCGCCAAGTTCTCTTTGATAATTGCTGAACATCTTATTGCTAGAATCTTTATTTGTATTTGAAAAAGTTATAATTGTGCCAATGCTTTTGCCATTTGTGCGATAGTGGTCAAATAAACTTTCTGTGTGCGAATTTGTTGCGAAGCCAGCATAGTGATCCTCGTGGGCATGAGTGATTATGACATAATCTAAGACATTGTCACCTTCATCAAAATAGTTGTCAACATAGTTTGTTATGTGTGGAACACTGCTTGCTTTAGAGCCACCATCTACCAAAATTTGAGTATCTCCAACTTTTATTAATACACAGTCGCCAGTATATTTATTGCCAAGCTCTAGGAAATGTATTGATAGATCACTATTTTCAATTACGCTTGAATTGATAAGCCCAGACGATATGCTTGAGTTGCCACTGACTTTTTCAGGAATTTTATAAGAATCTGGAAGACTGAATAATATTGTTCCAACGCAACTGACAATGGCTGCAATTATAAAACAAAATATTCCAGTTATTACATTTTTTAATAAAGAGTTTTTTTTCTTAGCCATTATCTTCCCCCTTTAAAACAAAAATGTTTCTTATGAGCTTAACTGTGCTATACTTTTTTGCTGGGGAAGTGTAAACAGCATAATATATACCTTCTTTGGTTTCGTCAACCTTGTCTACCTTAACTTCATCTTGAGTCTCATCAGCCCTATAATAATAGGTGACGGAGAATTTGTTTGAAACATCTTTTCCAAAGGAAATGCACTTTACGCCTAGCTCTGAGTAATATTTTACATCTTCTTCTTTTCCAATGTAAACGTCTGCACTGCCGTTTGCATATGTAACCATTTCATAGACATCATTTTTTGTTATAAGTTTGGTTGTTAAAAAACCTGCAAGCAGGCCAACTAAAATACTTGCTGCAATAATAATCCAGCTTATGCCCATTTTGCTAAGAGATTTTTTTGACTTTTTTATATTTTTTTCTGAAACTAAACTTGCAGCTGACTTTTTTATTTTGCTGTTGTTATGTTTAACCTTTGTGGCTTTCATTTTAGAATAGTCCATATTTTCTCCTTATGTGAAATAAAAAAACAATGTTACAATTATGATATAACAAATTTTATAAATTTCAAAATTATTGTGACAATGTTTAAAAATTATGTTGACAAAAATAATAAATTATATTATATTGTTAGCGTTAAGCTAATTTAGTATGGCGGCATAGCTCAGTTGGCTAGAGCAATCGGTTCATACCCGGCAGGTCATAAGTTCAAATCTTATTGCCGCTACCAAAACAGTTTGCGGGAAGTGAGCAAAAGCCACTTTCCGTGAATAAAGCTTTAAATACAAATTTAATATGGCCCCATCGTCAAGCGGTTAAGACATCACCCTTTCACGGTGAAGTCAGCGGTTCGAATCCGCTTGGGGTCACCAAAGAAAACCTTAACCTAGCTGGTTAAGGTTTTTATTTTGATTGTCACTCATTTATATTTTTTATAAAATTTCTTGATATAATGTTGTTATAGATATAATATAAAGGAGAAGTTTTATGAATTTGATAGGATTGTTAAATAATTCAAATTGGGTGGAGTGGGAACATGTTTTTGTTCCAAACAATGGAATAATTTTAAGAACATTAACAAAATTGTTTTTGGTTACGCAAGGCTGTTGTTTAACTTGCTTATCACTTGATGGTTGTATATTTAAGGAAAATAATATGCCACAAAATCCTATGCATTTGCATTGCCATTGTAAGAAAAAATATAAAAGTGATGTTGAAGTTCAATTAAAAGCTAAAGCTAATTGTAGTATAGATAAATTTAATAAATATATATTTTCAGAAAATAGTAATGGAAAAAAAGATTTATTTGAATCATGGGGATTTTCAATTAATGATTCAAATTATTTAAAAAGTGAATTAGAAAGACAAGCTCTTGAGCAGTATTTAAATGGAAATTATATATTAAAAAATATTGATATAAATGGGCAAAGAATTGCAATAGAAACAACTTTAAATGGAGTTAGTTTTTATAGTGGTTGGATAGTAGAACCTAATGGAGTAATAAGAAACACAACACCGTTTGGAGGATGGTTATAATGAATAAATACAAAATAATAAAAATTATAAATACAACTCAAGAGTACGCGAGTAAAAATATAAAAATTAACGATATAGGAATATTAATATCAGAAGAAGAAAATCAATCTAATATTTTATTGTTTAATCAACACAATATTGGGGATTTTACTTTTGCTAAAATTCAGACAAAGGACATTATAGTTTTGGATGTAATTCCAATAGAGTTGGAAGAGAAAGTTGAAAAATTTGTTAAAGAAAATATTTTAGAGTTTTCAAATCATTTAGGTTTAACTAAATCAAAATTTAATGAGTTTGATTATGTAGAACTTCAAAAAGATTATAATGAGTATGGCATTAAAAAAGGTGACAGAGGAACCATTGCTACTGATAAAACAATTAAGGGGAAGGTGTTAGTTGATTTTACAGGAGTAACAAAGTCAGGTGAAATTTTTGGAGATGTTATTCTTGTTAATATTGAAGATATAAAAAAAGTAAATTAATCTTTAGATAATAGCGTAAAAATAAAGCCTATCAAGTTTTGGGTTGAGAATAGTTCACCAAAGCAAACTTTACCAGATTTGGTAAAGTTTTTTATTTTGCTAAAAGCTATTGCATTTTTGCTTTTAAAAAGGTAAAATAGAGTTATAAAAAATAATCCTTTCTGGAGATTTTTATGATTAAAGACCAAGCTAAGAAAGAAGAGTATATAAGAAAATGCACAGAGTTATACAATTCGTATCTTGAAAGAGGAATAACAAAAGATCCTTTGCCAGAAATTCATAGTGCTGGAGATATTCTTCATAGTGGCGGAGAAGATGACACTATACAGAGTAAAATGGCAGGACACAAAAGTGCAAAGTCGCTTGCTGGAAAAATTAATAGAGACAGACAACAAGAAACTGACAATGAAAATGTTAGAAATATTTCAGTTGCAGACATAAGTGATTTAACCCGTACAACTATTGTTATTGAATCTTTTGACAGGGCAGCTGAAACAATTAGAAAATTTGCTGAAAAATTTAAATTTTTGAGAGGTGGAATATCTAACAAAAAAGAATCAGGCTCAGGTTATCAAGGAATTCATCTTAAGGGATTAAATGAAAAAGGGGTTCCATTTGAAATTCAAATTCATACGCCTGAAACGCTTTTGATTAAAAAAGTTTCTGATTGCGAATATGATCATTGGAGACACTTTAATAAAAACTATGAGGTTGAACAAGCGAACGGCGATCTAGAAAAAATTAAGGAAATAAATAAAAAAGATTTTGCTAAAAATAAAGATGACCAAGCCTGCAAAGATATTTATAAATTTTTATATGAAATAACTGACAATGAGTTTGATAAAAATATTTTAGATGTTGAAACTGCACTTGAGGAAATAAATCAAAGATTTGCAAGTCAGACGGATAAGCCTAAACCAGAAGATAATAAAGAAATTGCGAAGTTTGAAAATCTTTCTAAATATGAAATAAGGGGAAATCCACGAGAGCTTGATGTTGATAAACTGACTAAGGTATTTTCAAAGTCTTCACTTTTTAAAAATATATTGCCAGAGGCGCAACTTAATTTGGTTGATGCTTGTGAGATGGTTAGCAAAGAGTTGTATGCTCCGTCTGTTCAGAAAGTTCCAACTGATGAGCTTGAAGAAGAGAAGAATAAACTTGAATCAGAGAACCCTCAAAAGATAGAAATTTATAAAGAAAGCAAGCCAAAAGAAAGACAGGATGAAAACCTTTTAGACGAATCAAAAAAAGGTCAAAACTTTGGAGAATAAGGAGAAAAGATTATGTTAAGATATTATTATGTTGAACAAAAAGATAGATTATATGTTTATGATAACGAAAGTGGTTTTTATAAATCATTTGACAGAAAAGGTGAAAAGTGGGTTACACCAGTTGTTTCATTTTCTCAAGTTGAGCATGACAATGACATTGACTTTGTTGAGATTTCTGAAGCTGTTGCAAAACAAATTTCAAATGGTGTAGGTTTTGAAGAAGAACTTAAGGCTTATCTTTCAGTTATTAGTGGACCACAAACTTTATCTTAAAAAAATAATAAATGTTTTTCGTTTTGGACAAAAAATTTAACCTAATTTTGAAAATAAATTAGGTTTTTTTATTGTAAATTTTTTATAGATAAAAGTTTGAGTTTTTATTATTTTTTTCAAAAATTCATACATTTCTTCAAAAATACATATACGTATTGGCAAAATATTGATAAATGCTGTTTTTGGGTTAAAGACGATTTAAGTTTATTAGTAGCCTTAAATTATAATATAAGTTTAGGAAAAATAGAGTTATTTAAAAGCATTTACTCTTAATTTATATATTTTTTTAATTATTCGGTAATAAATTTTTCAACAAAAAAAAACTGAAATTTTTAAAAAATTTTAATTCGTATTGCTTTTTATGAAAAATTTGTCGTCAGCCTTGCTTATTATTTGACTTTTATATAGGGGGGGGGGGGAGGTTATATAATTGTTAACAATTTTTGTAATTTAAAAAATAAAAACAGGAAAAGGTCTATAAATTTTGAAACTAGCAAAAAAGAACTCTATCATTTAAGGTAGAGTTCTTTTTACTGAGTCAAGTATTACAAATTCTCTAACCTGCAATATCAACCATAAATTTATTCTCATCAATGTTTCCATAATAAACAATGGTATGCCCAAAAAATAGATTATCGTCTTCAAAATAAATGGTAAAAGAGCTACCGTTAATTTCCATTACAATATTATTTTTATCAATTCGTTTTTCAATTTCGGCTGCAGTAATTTTGTGGTTATCGTCTTCGCTTTTCCAATCATTTACCCATTTTACAATATCTTTTGAACAATTTTTCAAAACAGTTTGATAAAAGTTTTTGAAATTAGATTTTATTTTTTTTAATGTTGATATTGAATGTGTTGCATCATCACTATTCCTATCAGGCTCTAAGTCAACACTAAGTTTTTTATTTTCTAGTATCATATGTCCTTCATATGTAGAAAAAATTCTATTAAATGTAAATGAAATACCTTCAATAACTTTGATTATTGGTTTTAATTGTTCTTGTATTATTTCATCAAATCGCTTGTCTTTAATTCTTTTAATTTTTAGTAAATAATAAAAATCTTTATCTTTTATTTTCTTACATACAACACTATAGACAGATAATTTATCTACATCTAAAAACTTTAAAGGTTTTTTATTATTTAAATAATAAGTTAGCCTAATATCCTTTTGTACCGGCTCATTATTTTCATTTATACATGCAATACACTTGATAGTACTAGAAAAGTATTCATCCCCTTGTGATTTTGCAGCACCACCAACACGATGTCCTGTAAGAATCGTCATTTTGATAATATTATCTTCACACTCTTTAGAGATATAATTTTTGCAAAATTTTTTATATTCTTTAACACTAGTCTTTTCTTCCATACAAATTCTCCTTTCAAATATTATAGCATACAATACTAAAACTTGGGCTATTAAAAACAAAAAATATTAAAAATTTTTAACTTGGCATTTAGGCGTGTGCTTGGTATTTACAAGTGGCGTCGTTTCGCTCCACCAGACAAGAACACGCCTAAACAAAACTAAATTTGGTTAAAGAGGACAAAAGAGCGGTTGCTGGCAGAGCGTAACGCATACCGCTCTTTTGCTTTTTGTTTTCTTCTCTCAATTTTTAGTATAAACGAATATTCTTTGTTGTCAAGGTCAAGACAAGTGTCATAAGATTTGCAGATTATTTATTTTTTAAGACAACCTTGACAACGGCATAATTATTCGTTATTGTGGCAGATAAGAGAGAGTAAGGGAAAAAGAAAACATAGGCAGTTGTTTTGTCTATGTTCTTCTTTAATTATTTCGCTAGTTTCAAAATGGACTAACTAAGTTTCCTGTTTTTTATTTTGCAAAAAAAGTTTTAATTTTTCTTAAAATGAAAAAAGTTTATAGTAAATTATAGTTAATTATTGAAAGTTATAGATTTTTATAATTTTTTTAGGATTATAATTTTAAATATAAAGAGTTTTTAGGAGGAATGGGTGATATGTGAAAATAAAATAAATTTTTAAAAGACATTCAAAGGAGAAAATTATGAAAAAAATAACATTTAATAATTGTGTGGAAAAACAAGGCAATAAGCTGTTAGTTAAGTTGCCAAAACTAAATAATATTAAAGTGATAAATTCAAACTTGACTATTGCACTAAATGATGTGTGTTTTGACAATGTTCAGGTTGATTATCTTGTAAATGGTTGCACTGGATGGGAAAATGTTGATACTATTTCTGGTGAAAAATTAAAAAATTTAACATTAAATATTAGTGACGAGGTTCAAGACTCATTTGACAGAAATTTGGAATATGTGGAATTGCTTTTTCATTTTGAAAATTTAGAGGGGGCTATTTTTGAAGAACAGTCACCACTTGAAATTAAATATATTGCTAATGTTGATTTTCAAGAGAATGCAAATTATCACAGTGTAAGTTTTGGGGACTTGGGCAATATTAAAACTAATTTAGCAACTGGCAGGCTAGCTTACTCTATTCCTATAATGTCAACTGACAATAATGCATTGCCGCTTTCGCTATTTTTAAACAGAACAGAACCTAATATGAAATTTTTTGATTATAAAATTTCACAAACCAACTTTAGTTTAAATTTAAACCAATATTTGATTAAAGAAAATTTATCTAGTGCTGAAAATGATGAGAGTGCATTAAATTTTGTTTTTATTGACGAAAATGGAATTCATCAAAATTTGGAAGAAAAATATTATTATTTTTCTGGAACAGAAGAGAATAAAAGAAAGATATATATTGGGAAAAATCAAGTAACGCTAGATTTGGATGGTAGTAAAAAATTTATTGATATAGTTTCTGGCAAAAACTATGATGTTTTTGAAGAACTTACTGCACCATCTGGATATAAATTAATTTCTTCTCTTGGTGAAATTGAGGGTTCTCATCTGGTGGATTATGAACCAGAAGAACTTGCTGGTTTAAAGAAACAGATTTTAGAACTGAAACAAAGCAACAAAGATTTTGAGAGCGCAATAAAAAATAATGATAGGCAAATTTGTGTTTATGCGCTTTCAAAAGAGATTTTAATTAAGCAGCTTGAGGCTCAAATTAATGGCGTTAGGGACAGTGCAAAACATTTAAAGCTTCAAAAAGAAATTGAATTTATTAGGGCGGAAAGTTCTAGAAGAAACAGAAATTTTATTCAAATTGGTAAAGATAGTCAGCAAGATTTTGTTAAAATATATTTGAGCGACAATAAAAAATTTACGGAAAAAATGATTGACCAAATTAAAAAATATTATGGAAGAAATGTAGATTTTTATTGTTCAAGCAACCAAAAAATGTATCCAGAAGACGTTGCAGTGACGGGAACCATTTTGAGCAATGAGTCATCTGGAATATTTAATCTTGGATTTGATTATACTTATGATTCGCAGAAAGATGAAGTTAAGCTTTTGTCGGGAATGTTGAAATCGCAAGAAGAAAGCCAACTGCTTAATGAAGAAATTTATAGCTTGTCTATTGAAAAATCAAAATTTTTGGACATGGTTAAAAATGCTTTTTCTGCCTATAAGGGAGAACAAGAAAATGTTTTGGAAAAGCTTGGGTTTGATGATGGAAAAATTGAGAGCATTTTTAATGAATTTAGAGCTGGGGAAAACTTAACATTTTCTATGAAGGATTTAATTTTATTGGATATGCAAATTGACAATCTTATAACTTCAAACCTAAAATATTTTGAAAAAATTGATGAGCAAAATGATTTGTTAACAAAATATGTTCATCAAAAAGAGTTGTTGGAAATGCAGGTTCCTGTTCATTATCTTTGTGATGAAGATGGTGTTTATTATGGCTTTGGAAAAACATCGTGCGAAAATGTTTTTAGGCTTAATCTGATTTTGGATAATTTTGAAAACACAATAATTATAAATTATAAGGATCTTGCGTCAAACAATATTGAGAGCATTAACGATTCGGCTGGGGGAAATATTGTTTTTAATTATAACGAAAAAAATCAGCTGATTAAAATTGTTGACGCTAGGGAAAAAGTGACTAAGTTTGATTATGAAAATGATTTGATTAAAACCATTGAAAGCCCTGACTCTAAAACTAAAATTTGTTATTATTCTGATGGCTTAATTTCTGCCGTGATTGGAAGTAATGGTCAGGGCGTTAAAGTTGAATATGACCATGGAAGGGTTTTGAAACTTAACAAAATTTGCACGCTTAGTGAAATTGGTCATAACAATGAAAAGTTTAAGAAAGGGTTTTGCTTTGAAACCTTGGCTGGACTTGGTGAATGCGTTTTGGAAAAAGACTTTGTTGAGTTTGCATATAACAACATTAGGTCAACCACAGTGACTAACGGAGATGGAAAAACAATAACTTATATATTTGACGAATTTGGAAACACAAAAACGGTTTATGAAGGTGTTTTTTCTGAAGGATTTGATGCAAAACCAACAAAAGTTATGGAATTTGCCTATAAAAATAGCAAAAAGTGCGAAAAAACAACGAAGCTTCCATATTCAACAAACTATTTTGAAGGCTCAAGATTTAACGCCATCTTGGCAAATGATGTGTCTTTTTTGGGCAGCACCAACTTTGTTGGAGAGTCTGCCTTTATGTGCAAGCAAAGAGTTTATAACAGCAAGATTTTTCAGTTTTGCAGCGAAAGCAGTTTTAAGACTGACGAAATTGTTATGAGCAATGAAATGGTGGCTAAGCTAAACAATGAGGATGGGCTTTGCGATCACAAAACACTTATTGCTTCTTGTTGGGCAAAGGCAAACTCTGCGTTTGTGCCAGATGATAACGGAGATTATGCACAATATGTTTTAAACAGAAAGTTTTGCTTTAAGATTGTTGTTAATTATGCCGATGGCTCTTTAGAAGAGTTTTCACAAAACTTTGACTGGAGAAACACCGGCTGGCAATATTGCTCGCAAGTGGTTAAGCTTGAAAATAAGCAGGTTTTGGCAATAACCGGAATTGTTGATTATTCTAACAACACTGGTGAAATTTTGTTTAGTAACATTGAACTTTGTGATGGCGATTTTGAACATGCTGACTATGATGAAAATGAAAGAGTGGTTTGCTCTTATTCTGGTCACAGCAAATGGAAAACGATTTATGAATATGAGGGCGACAGCAAAAATGTTTGCAAGCAAACCACTTTTGATGTTTTTGAACCAAACAACAAATTTGAAACAACTTTTGAATATTCAAAATCTGGCAGGCTTTTTAGGACAACTGACTATAAGGGCAATGTGACTGAAAGTGTTTTTAACGACAAGGGCGCAGAAGTTGAAACATTATTTTATAACAAAAAAGACCCGTCTTCTAAACTTTGTTCTGAAAATAGACTTGATGAAAATGGAAAACAAACAAGCCATGTAAACGAACTTGGAAAAGAAGTTTCTAAAATAGAATATTTAAAAGGCACGGGCTTGGTTGCTTCGGAAACTGACACGGATGGCTCGGTTGCTGCTTATGGCTATGATAATAGTGGCAATCTTGTTTCAATAACCAAAACAATTAATGGCATTGAAAACTCTAACATTTTTGGCTTTACGCTTGGACACTTAACTTCTGTTG
Source organism: uncultured Clostridia bacterium (assembly GCA_948434855.1). Classification (GTDB taxonomy): domain Bacteria; phylum Bacillota; class Clostridia; order Christensenellales; family UBA1242; genus RGIG1681. The sequence continues at coordinate 21,737 of CAOJFR010000018.1, forward strand.
AACACAACGACTTTGAAATTAATTATGGCTATGATGCAGAGGGCAGATTGACAAAACTTGACATTGCCGGCGAAAATTATTTGACTAAGAACTATTTGGATAAAAAAGAAACAACCGCGCTTTCAACTGACGAAGAGTTTTACCAAAACCTTGACGATGAAAATCGCCCAACAGAAATTTATTATAAGTCATGCCCAGAGGTTGAGCCAAAACTTGTTAGCCAACATTTTTATGACGCTCAGGGAAATGTTGAAATGATTAATGATTGCACAAATGGTTTGCACTCACAAAAGTTTAGCTATGACAAGTTTGGCAATGTGATTGCTAACGAAAGCGAACAGCATTCTGGCACAGTTTTGCTTAAAAATGAATATGGCGAAGACCATAAAAAATTAACAAAGTGCAGCGTTAACATTTTGGGGGACACACTTGAATATGAATATGAAACAGAAAACAATCCAGATGCCATGCCAGTTTCGGTTTCGGTTTCTTGCGGAGTCGTTCAAACACAATCTTATGATAAACTTAATCGCTTAAAAACCATAAAAACAAACAACCTTTTAACACATTATTCTTATTTGAAGCATGGCGACCATGCAACAAACCTTGTTTGCAATGAGCAGTTTTCAATGGGAAACAAAACAACAGGCAACATTGGCTATGCCTATGACGACAAAGGCAACATTTTGGAAGTTAGGGAAAATAACCATTTGGTTGCAAGATATGAATATGATGGTTTGTCACGACTTGTTAGGGAAGACAACAAAAAACTAAACAAAACCACAACCTTTGCCTATGACGCTGGAGGAAACATTGTTTGCAAAACAGAATATGGCTTTAGCCTAGCAAACAACCTAAACTTTGAAACAGGAACAAGTTTTGAATACTTTTATGCAGCAGAGGGATGGAGAGACCAACTTGTGAGCTTTGCTGGAGAAGAGTTTGAGTAT
>CAOJFR010000019.1 GCA_948434855.1 uncultured Clostridia bacterium
TTATTTTCGTAAAATCACTTGTCGACTTCAAGGAAGTATGCTAATATATGTTTAGGAGAACAAATAATTGCATACAAGATTTTACTAAACAAAACAGCATTAACCTAATGGCTAATGCTGTTTTTCCTTATATATAAAAATTCTATTTCTATAAAATTTTATCATACTAAGTTAAATTTACATACCATTAAGAATGCTCCTTTATTTAATGCCACTATAACCCATGAAAAATACTTTGTCAAGGACTAAAGGTCTTATTTTGTAATTTTTTATCACTTTTTATCTTACTTTATCTAGCATTATATTTACCAACTTTTATTTCTTGTATCTTTAGTAATTACCTAGACTAAATCAGTCAAATTTAGTAATATTTTTTTTAAAATCTACTATTTTTATAAAAAAGGTTGTAAAAGGTTGTAAAATAAAAAAAGTTTTTTTATATTTTGTGTTAAAAATGCTTGTTTTCTATAAAAAAATACTATATAATGTGTTTATCAATTAGGGACTGATTGATAGCCTTACATACTGATAAGGTGGGGGTCGGTGGTCCGAGTCCACTCAGTCCTACCAAAGTGAGTCTAAATCGAATCACGATTTAGACTTTTTTTGTGGAGACACCACCTTTCACAAAGCTAAGCGAAGTATAAGATATTAAATGTGTTCCGTTTTAGACGCACTATGTTTTTCTAAAAAAAATCATGATTTTTATAATTAGTCTTCAAAAAAATAAAAACCAGCCTACCGCTGGTTTTTTATTAACTTTTTTCTGATTCATTTAAATTTTCTGATTTATTTTTTGACTTATTTTTTGCTATCAGCTTTTTATTTTGTTTTTTATTGTTGAGCCTTTTATTGTATTCTGTTTCTATTTTCTTTTGCTCTTGCTCTGCAAGTTTATCACAAAATAGCCTAACATCTTCTGAAATTGGAATTGATTCAGGGGAGCTTAACGAAGCGAAATTGAAAATTTGGAGCTCTTCATAATTAAAAATAAAAATATTTTCAAATGTCTCTTTATATTTTGACTGGTCTATTTTCTTTAGCACATCTTGTATTTTGTTGGTTGAGCACACTGGACTGAGATTTGTTGCAAATATAAACAAGTTTTGCGACTGAAAAGGTCTATAATATTGCAATTTGTTTAGTTTTGAAATTATTGTGCTCTCTAGTCCTTTTAAACTTTTTGAAAGTGTATGTCTTTTTTCATTCCCGATTAAAACTAAGTTTCCATGACTATTTATACCTATTTTATTTTTAAGCAAAGATGGCACCTGCTTTGCAATTTGTTCTATTGTTAAGCCCATTTTTGACCATGCTTTTTTATATTTTTTGAGAGTATTATAGTATGTGTCTAGAAGTGTGGTGATTTCAAAACCAATACACCCCACTCCTTGGTCATTTTCTATCCATATATCTGGACGATCTGCAACCTTCGAATTTTTGAAACTGTCTCCATAAATGGATTTTAGCAAATACATTGCAAAATGTTCATTGTAATTTTTGTTGTTTATTTTAAACTCAAAATCAACTTTATCCATATAAATATTATAACATATAACTTTTGATTTGAAAAGAGGGCTTTTTAATTTAATTTTAAATTTTTTTCTCTTACAAATTTATAAACTTTGTATAAATTTTTGAAAGTGCAATAATAATTTAATTTTTTATGTAAATTAATTTATCAAATAATTTTTAATTTGATATAATGTTATTACTTAGTTGTTATTTGGGAGGAATTAATGAAATATACAAAAATTATTGAAGCTAGCGAATGCGCAACTGAGCCAGCTTTGGCTCTTCAGAATATTTATTTGCTTATTCAGGATGCAATAACGAATATGCTTGACGAAATGCATTGTGACAATGTTACATTGACCACACAGTTTGATATGATGATGGTTTTTACTAAGCACAAAGCCAAAGTTTTTAGGCGACCAAAATGGAAAGAAAAAGTTTTGATTAATTGCAGAATTGCAAAAATGAATAAGCTGCTGTGCTATGCTAAAACTGAAGTTTTTGATGAAAATGGAACACTTTTGATTGACAGTATAATTGAATGTTGCTGCCTAAACAAAAATACTTTTAATATTTCACCAATATCAAATATTCCTATAATTTCAACCGATGAAGAAATTGATACTAAATTTGATTTTGCAAAAAATCTGACTTTAGTAAAAGTTAAAAGTTTTAAAGTTGTTCCGACCCTTTGCGATATGCTTGGACATATGAACAACGCAAAAGCAATTTTTCCTCTTGCTGACTCACTTGAAATTGACGATTTTAACAAAATTTTTTCGCATAAATTTGAACTTGCAGTTAAATATAATGCTCAGGCAATGATGGGAACTACGCTTCATTTGAACCTATCTAAATCTGAAAATGGATATGAATTTAGTTATACTAAACCAGAAGACAACTCTATTGCTGAGCAGGGATACATAAGATTTTTAGACTAACAATTAAAATAAAGTTAAATTTGTCATTTGACTTTATTTTTTTTAGTTGTTAAACTTAAATTAATAAAATTATAAGGAGAGATTATGAATAAACAACTTAAACCACTATTTTCGCCTTGGAAAATTGGCAATGTGGAAATTAAAAACAGAATAGTACTTTGCCCAATGGGCGGAACATCCATTTTTGGATGGATGGAAAAACACCACTTTGATAAAGATGCTGCTGACTTTTTTATGCAGCTTGCAAACAACAATGTTGGGCTTATTATTCCTGGAATTGCACCACTTAGAAACCTTATGGGAAACAGCTGGCTTTATAAGGCTAAAGGTGCCTTTAAAGACCTTAAAAAATTTATGAGTGAATTTCACAAGACTGGTGCTAAAATGTTTATTCAATTAACCGCTGGTTTTGGAAGATCATTCTCTCTTCCAAACGGAATGGTTCCACTTATGAAGAATAAGTTTTTAGGCAAGCTTGTTAAGCCAATTTTTGATGTTGATAGACTCTGCGCTTCGCCAAGTGAACTTCCTTCAAGGTGGGCAGAAGATGTGACCTGCAGAGAAATTACTGTTAAAGAAATTACTGAAATGGTTGATGCCTTTGCAAAAACAGCAAAAATGTGCAAGGACGCTGGCGTTGATGGTGTTGAAATTCATGCTGTTCATGAGGGATATTTAATTGACCAATTTACAACAGCCTACACCAACCACAGAACCGATGAATATGGCGGTAGTTTTGAAAACCGCTATCGCTTTGCAACAGACATTGTTAAAGCAATAAAAAATGAATGTGGAGAGGACTACCCTGTTTCACTTAGATATTCAGTTGAAAGCAAAACAAAAGGATTCTGCGAGGGGGCAATGCCTGGCGAAAAATATAAGGAAATTGGAAGAACCCTTGAAGAAAGTGAAAAAGCCGCAAAATATCTTGAAGAAGCAGGCTATGACATGCTTAATGCAGACAACGGCACTTATGACGCTTGGTATTGGGCTCACCCACCAATGTATATGCCTTATAACTGCAACCTTGAAAGTGTTTCTCATATTAGAAAATTTATAAATATTCCTGTTGTTTGCGCTGGAAGAATGGAGCCTTTTATTGCTGCAGATGCTATTGAAAAAGGTGAAATTGATGCAATGGGCGTTGCAAGACAATTTTTGGTTGATGCAGAGTGGGTTACTAAACTTATTGAAGATCGAATTGAAGATATTAAGCCATGTATTTGTTGTCATAACGCCTGCCTTACCATGAGCCATTACAAAGGCGTTGCAAATATGTGCAAAATGGAAGACAGTAAACACATGTCTAGATGTGCCCTTAACCCAATGACTATGGATGGCGGAAAATATGACTTTAAACCAGCAAAACACAAGAAAAATATTGCCATTATTGGTGGTGGAATTGGCGGCATGGAATGCGCTATTGTTTTAACAAAGCGTGGTCATAATGTAACAATTTATGAAAAAACTAATGAGCTTGGCGGTGTGTTTGTTGCTGCCGCTGCACCATCATTTAAGGGCAAGGACAAGGCTCTTATTGCATGGTATAAAAGACAAATGAAGCTTTTAAACATTGACATTAAGTTTAACACTGAAATAACCGACATTAGCAGCATTGAAGCTGATGAAATTATTGTTGCAACTGGCGCTAAAGCACGAAAGCTTAATATTTCTGGAAGTGAAAAAGCGATTGATGCTGTTGACTATTTGAAAGGCGCAGAAGTTGGAAACAAAGTTGCCGTTATTGGCGGTGGACTTTCTGGCTGCGAAATTGCCTATGACCTTTTCCTTAAGGGCAAAAAGCCAGTTATTGTTGAAACCCTTAACGACCTTATGGTTGCAAATGGACTTAGCCTTGCAAACTCTTCTTATCTTAGAGATTTCTTTAAAACAAACAAAGTTCCTGTTTATTTAGAAAGCAAATGCACAGAAATTAAAGACAAGAGTATTGTTATTAAAAACAAAAATGGCGATGTTACAGAAATTAAGTGCGACAATGTGATTATGGCAGTTGGATATGTTCCTGCACCAGCACTTAAGGCAAAAAAGAAAGTTCATGTTATTGGCGATGCAAAATCTGTTGGAAACCTCAGAACAGTTATTTGGGGTGCATGGGATGTTTGCACAAAAATTTAACTTTTGCTAAAACAAAAACTCCACATTATAGTGGAGTTTTTTTATGCTTTTTAACTAAACTGATTCTTTTTTTGTCTGTTTTGTTTTTACATTTGAGTCTTTTTTATTAGGCGATTTATTTTTATGCAGAATTACCGCTATAGCTGCTCCTATAATTGAACCAACAAAATCACAAATTATGTCGCCCATTGTATCCATGAGTGCAGCACGCTCTGAAAAGCCTGCATATTTTTGTGCATTGCCATCCATAATTGCATCTGACGTAAATTCACAAATTTCCCAAAAACCACCTATCATCATTGAAAATGAGAATGTTATAACAAAAATCCAAAACAATTTGTTATATTCTTTATTGTAATTTGCAAACAAATTATAGAAAATTAATGCAAATAACACTCCACTTGCTGTATGAATTATTTTATCATAATAAAAATCATAACTATAAAGTTCCCAGCCAGAACCACCTAATATTCCGAGACAGATAAAAACTTCATAAAAAATTAATACTGCTAAATTAAACTTAAATTTTAATATTTTTTCAGCAAAAAATGGAATCCAAATAACTGGAATTATAATGAATGCCAACGCATATGACAATGCATCTGCTGGGACAATTTTTAATAAACCCAATGTTAAAAATACTGCTGCATTGATTATTGCAATGATTGTAAAAATTATAGAAATTAGTAAAGTTTTGTTTTTCATAAGCCCTCATTTTAGTATATGTTAAAATCAAAAATAATACACTACACAGTGATTATATCATTATTTTTATATTAATTTAACTAAAATATGTAACATTTTGAAAAAAGGCACTATTATTGTTTAGTGCCTTCTTTTTATTCATAAATAATTTGCCCAACTGTGCCAGCATTGGTATTGATTTCAACCCAATTTATTGTTCTGCCACCACTAAATATTATTTTTTCTATATGACAATTAAAAAATGTTGAACGTGTTAACGAGGCAAATTCTAGAGCTGTGTCACTATATTCAAACACAAGCTCTGTTATGTTTGCCATAGCAAATGTCCAAGTGGAAATATATTCAACTGAACCTGGCACAATTAATTTTCCTATATTGCAATTAACAAACAAATCATTTCCTAGAGAAACAATTTTTATGCCGTTATAGGATGATGGAATTATGACTTCATTTGCATTGCCACCATTATATTCTGTTATAGAATATCCGTTTTGAGCTCTATATAAAACAAAGTTTCCAAAGATAACATAGTCTTCATCGGTTATCTCATAAACAGCAAAGATTTCTATATTTGAATTAAGATTATATATATCAATTTCTTCACCATAAGCATTAACCCACATTAAAACATCATAAGTTACTCCATTTTTTTCGTAACTGACATCTCCAAATTCTGGGGCTTCACCCGCCAGATAAGTTATCACTTTATATTGTGAACAATTTTCGCCATAATTATATTTAACTCTATAAGTTTTTCTTTGCCTTTGAATTGTGATTTCTATTTTTTCAGTAACATCAATTTCTGTTCCCTCTGCAATTTGTGTTCCGTTTACAAAAAGCTGTGTTTTATACCTATCATCTTGCTCACTTGTAATAGTTATTTTATCGCCAAGTTTTACATAATTTGACTTTACAATTCTACCATTATTTTTTACAATTACAAATTCAGGAATTTCTATTTGTGCGTAATTTTCTTTTTTTGATGTATAGAGATTGTAGCCATCAGTATAGTATCCTTGAACAGAATATTTACTATCTAAAATTTGCTTTGGAATGTTTGGTTTAACGCCATCTAAAATATACGCTTCACTTGAAATCATGAACATACTAATATTATTGTCAACACTTTGAAGCTCTCGCTTTATTATTACCTTTTCTATTTGACAATTGAAAAAACCATCTCTGCTTACAATATCCATTGGCATGGATTGACTATTGCCATCAAACTTTAACTCGTTTATTGTTGTGTAACTAAAAGCAAAACCAAAAATTGTTAAGTTTGTTATGTCTTCAGAAAAAGTTACTGAATTTAATACTCTTCCATCAAAAGCCCAAGGTTGAATGCTTGTTACAGGTTTTCCATTATACATTGCAGGAATTACAACATCTGTTAAATTGCTGCTGCATAGCGTGAGAGTTGCTGAATCGCCTGATACACTAAACAAAAGTTCATAACTATTTGGGTCTATATATATATTATAAGTTTCCACAGACATTATATCAAAATTTGGAGCTCTAAAATAGCTATGAGATGTTTTTATGTCTATTTCCTTTATTATATATACCCTTTCTACATTTGCAAATAATTTGCTTTCGTGATCGGCTTTTGCGGCTTCATAAATTGTTGAACTATCAATTCTTATTAACTTTAAGTTTGTGCAACCATCAAAAGCATTTATTTCAATGCTGTTTATATTTGAAGTTATCTTTAATCGGTTTAATCTGCTGCAACCTTGAAATGCATAAGCCTTTATTACTTGAATCTTTTCGCCTAGATTTACTGTTGCTAAACTGGTGCAATTATTAAACGCATATTCTCCAATTTCTGCAATGCTGTCTGGAATTCTTATTCCACCCAAACTAGAACATTCTGCAAACGCAGATTTTTGTAATAATGAGACAGTGCTTGGAATGCTAACAGACTTTAAAGCCTTGCAACGCCAAAATGCAAACTCTCCAATTATTTTTAAGTTTTCTGGCAAAGTAACAGAACTTAGGTTTTCACATCCAGAAAAACATGAGTTTGGAATTTTTGTTACTAAACTTGGAACAGCAATGCTTGTTAATTTTTTACAATTATAAAAAGCATAAATTCCTAAATTTGTTAAGCCTGATGGAAGATTAATATTGCTTAATTTAACACACTCTGAAAAAGCTGAATCTCCAAGCCTTATGACTGATTCAGGAAGATTAACACTTTCTAAACTTGAGCAAGACCAAAATGCATTATTTGATATGGTTCTTATTGAACCCAAAAAGTTTAGGCTAACTAAACTGGTGCAACTTGAAAACGCTGCTTCTGAAATTGCTGTTAACCCTAAACCAAAGCTGGCAGACTGCAGTCTAGAGCATTCATCAAAAATATGCACACCTATTTTATTTACGCTGTCTGGCAACTCAATCTCTAAAAGTGCGGAGCATTTGTGGAAAGCAAAGTCTCCTATTGTGCTTAAACCATTTAATATCGTTACGCTTTGAAGACTTGTGCAATTATAAAAAGTTGAATTGCCTATGCTGTTTAAGCTTGTTGGGAAAGTTATGCTTGTTAGATTTGTGCAACCAAAAAAAGTATCATTGCCAATACTTAAAAGACCTTCATTTAAACTTATATTATCTAAGGATATACAGCCAGAAAATGCTCCGTTGCCAAGCGTTTGTGCTGTGGCTGGCAAACTAATTTCAACTAAGCTGGTGCACATGTTAAATGCTCCATTAGCTATTGTTATAACACCCTCTGAAAATTGAACGCTTGTTAAGCCACTACATTCATTAAATGCCCATGCATTTATAATTTTTATTGTTTCTGGAATATTGATACTCTTTAAAAATTTTAAGTTATAAAATGCACTTTCACCAATTTCTGTAACTTCAACGCCCCTATACATTGTTGGAATAACTACATTTTCATCAGTGCCATTATATTTTGAAATGCTATAGGTATTTGTATCATTTAATACAAATTCAAAATCTGTAATTTCTGTTGATTTTTCATAAATATTATATTCCCCATCAACTGAAACTTTTGAAAACTCTTGTTTTATAAATAAGTTTGTGCCGTCATCTATTGATGTGAGAATTTTTAATTCTGTGACATTTGTTAATAAATAGTTTTCTGTTTCATTTGCCACAGCATAAATTTCTGCACTATCTATTGTTACATTTGTTAGTTTTTCGCAACCTTCAAAAGCAGAAACTCCTATGCTTTTTACACCCGATGGAATTTTAATTGATTCAAGATTAATGCATTGTACAAAAGAATTTTCACCAATAACGCTTACACTTTCTGGAATTTCTATTGTCTTTAAACTTATGCACGCACTAAATAATGAGTCAATCTTATTTAAACCATTTGGCAAACTAACTGAGCTGAGACCAACACAATATGTGAATGCACCAAAGCCAATTTCTGAAACACTGTTTGGAATAATTATGCTTGCTAAATTTGAACAATAAGCAAACGCACCATAACCAATTGACTTTACACCTTCGCCAAAATTTATTGAAACTATGTTATTATTGCTTAAGATATTTTCATCAGTAAGATTTTCAATTGCTCCACCAAAAAGTCCTGCAGGAATATATTTTACGCCATTTCCTATATTTACTACTGTTCCATTAGTTTCATTGCCAACGCACAAAAATATGTTTGGCAACTGTGACTGAGAATCAATGTTAAACAAGTCATTACACTCGCTGGCATTATAATTTATCTCTGTTAAATTAACACAGCCTTTGAATGCTTCCCTGCCAATCATCTTTATATTTTCACCAATAGTTAAACTTGTTATTGTGGCATTTTCAAACGCATTTTCTGAAATTGCAGTTACTGCAACACCTTTATATGAGTTTGGGATTATTACTTCTTTTATATCAGCCGCATTTAAGCCAGTGACAACATAACCTTCTTCTGTTTGCTTTTCAAAATTAAGATAGGCATATTTATACTTATAGCTATACTCTATGCTTATGTCAGAATTTACTACATATATATTTTCTGAATATGGTTTTAGGGCGGCTCCAGTTATATGGAATGAGACATCATAATATCCTTCAAAGTTTTCATAAACTACTTCTAGCTCATCACCAAAGTAAACCTTATCTAAGCTGCTTAATTCTATTCCATTTTTCTTTACAGTTACGCCTGCAGGAATTTCTGCCAAAGAAAACTCTTTTGCAACCTCGTTGTAGGTTATGTGCAAATTGCCTTTGCTTTCGCTAACTGTGTATGCGTAATATAATTCTCCATTCTCTTCAACAATATTGTCTTCAGTGCAAATGTTAATTGCTGGCTCATCTCCGTTTTTGATTAAAAATTCTGAAACCCTATATCCATGTCTTGCAGAAGCCTTAATTTTTATTTCACTGCCAAAATGGAATGTATCATTTAAGCTTAATTGCTCTCCGCCAACGCTAATTTTTATTCTATTTCTAAAATCACTTTGAGCAAAGCTATAATCAAATTGATATTCTTTAAACTCATAACTAAAGCTTGGATAAATTTCATAATCTTCAGTTATTTTGTTTATATTTTTAAAGTCTACAACTTCGCCCCTCTCATTTACCCAGTTGAAAGTGATGCTTTTATATCTTAAATAATTATCGGCATCTTCTGCCCATTCTGCATTAATAAATTCAACTTCTTTTGCAAATAAAACCTCTTTTAACTCTGCCAAAGTGTCAACAAGCTCTGGATTATTTTTGTCTTCTTCTGAGTCTAACTGCTTAAGCTCATACTCTTCTGGAATGCTTGTGGTTAAACGATCTTCATTATAAACCTTTACCGAAAAAGTTATGGCTTCAAACCTAATATAAATTTTTGTGTTAGCCTTTATTAGCTCACTGTCTAAATATTCATGCTGCATGGCCTCATCTTTATAAATGCCTGAAACTCTATAACCTTCTATTGCCTTAAGCATGGTTTTGAGACTTCCAATTTTTGTGCCTTCTTCAACACTAATATTATAATCATCTTGACCTTCAATATTGGCACTGATTGTGATATTATATTTTATTATGCCCGCTTCAGCATCATCTTTTCCGGTGAGTGTGATTGCTGTTGGAATGGCTATTGCTGCAACTGCTACAACACCAGCTGCACCAATGATTATTCTTTTGCCAGCTCCGCCAAGTTTTCCTCTTTTTTTAAACTTAATATCTTCGCTCATAGGATTTTCCTCCAGAAGGTAATAATACAAATATGTAATTTTATTATACCCCCCCCCTACACAAAATCCAAACAAAATATTATAATTTATTTTAATAAATTATAATAAAAGCTAAAATTTTTTATATTTTATTAATATTTCTTGATTTTTAAAGAAATTATTTAAAAATTTTCTAAATAAAAACCCCACAATTTGTGGGGTTTTATCTTTATTTTATAAACACATTTTATAAATATTTTCAACATCTTCTGGTGTTAATTTGACAAAACCATCAATAACTCCGCCCTTTGCTTTGCAAGCATTATTTGCCATTGCCTTAAAGTGAGTTTCATCAATATTTAGGTCTGATAACCTTGAAGCTAAGCCAAGCTCATTAAACAAGAAATCTGAAAGCTTTTTAATTGAAGCTTTGGCACCATCAATTTCACTTAAACCATCTTTTATGCCAAAACAATTCTTTCCGAACTTATAAATAACTGGAGCTGTTTCATTGTTAAGCACATACTCAAGCCATCTTGGAGTGAGAATTGCAAGACCATGACCATGAGTTATGTCATAGTATGCTGAGAGCTCATGCTCCATTGCATGGCATGATGTTGCATGATTTATTCCACAATTTATAAAACCATTAAGTGCCCACGAAGAAGCCCACATAAGATTTGCTCTGGCTTCATAGTTATTTGGCTCTTTTATTGCAATAGGTGCAAACTTAATTACTGTTTTTATGAGTAATTCCATTACCATGTCTATCATTTCAAGCTTTGGTTTTAAGGTGAAATATTTGCTGTCAAAGATATGTGAAAGTATATCTGCAGAACCAGATGCAGTTTGATAGGCTGAAACTGAATATGTGTTTGTTGGGTCTAAAAATGAAACTTTTGGAAGCATATCTTTATGATTGAAACCATATTTTTCATGAGTGTCCATATTTGATATTACTGACCAAGCATCCATTTCAGAACCTGTTGCAGATAGTGTTAAAATTGAAATAATTGGAAGAACTTTTGTGACCTCTGCTTTATGAATAACTAAATCCCAAGCATCGCCATCATAGTTTGCTGCAGCAGCTATTGCCTTTGCACAATCTATTGTTGAGCCACCACCAACTGCAAGAATTAAATCAACTTTGTTTTGTTTGCAAAGCTTAGCACCTTTATTTACTGTTGTATGTCTTGGATTTGGCTCTATGCCTGAAAGTTCATAAACTTCAATATCTCCACTTTTTAGTTCTGCAATAACTTTGTCATATAAGCCAATCTTTTTTATTGAACCTCCACCATAGCAAAGCAAAACTTTTGTTCCATAAACCTTTATTTCTTTTGCAAGATTATTTAATTGATTTTCACCAAAGTATATTTTGGTTCCATTTTGAAAAATAAAATTGCTCATATCATTCCCCCTAAACTATTTTATAAGAAAATTATATCACACTTTTTTTTAATTTAAAAATATATTATTTTTGTTTTCTAAAATTTAACTTTTGCTATATAATAAAATCAGAAATTATTACGGAGAAACCTATGAGTGAAAATGATGTGATTAAACAAAAAACAGACTATTGTTTGAACTGTCCTACAAAGCCTTGCAGCAATGGATGCCCACTTGGCAATGACACTGCAGGCTTTATTAAGCTTGCAAAAGAGCAAAAGTTTTATGAAGCCTATAAGCTTTTATGCAACACAACAGTATTGTCTAGCCTATGCGGGCTTGTTTGTCCTCACTCTAAGCAATGCGAAGGCAACTGCGTAAGAAGATTTAAGAGTTCTCCTGTTGAAATTGGTGACATTGAGGCTTATATTGGAAAACTTGCAATTCAAAATGATTGGAAAATTTTGGATAATTTAGTTAAGTCCACTGGAAAAAGTGTTGCGATTGTTGGTGGTGGACCTGCTGGCCTAACCTGTGCTGCATTTTTGGCAAAGGCAGGCGTGAATGTGACTATTTTTGAAAAACATGATGAGCTTGGTGGTTTGTTTGTTTATGGTATTCCAGATTTTAGACTAAACAAAAATTTGGTTAAAGACACTATTTCAAAAATAATTGAGCTTGGTGTTAATGTTAAGCTTAATATGGAACTGGGAAAAGATTTTAGCTTAAATGTTTTAACAGATAATTTTGATGCCGTTTTTTTGAGTTTTGGTGCAAACATACACTGCAAAATGAATGTTGACGGTGAAGAAACCTATGGTGTGTTTGGTGGCAATGAATATTTGGAAAACAAAACTAGGCTTGAGTTAAATGGAAAAACTGTTATTGTATGTGGTGGCGGAAATGTTGCAATGGATGTTTCTAGGACACTTAAAAAGCAAGGAGCAGAAAAAGTTTTTGTGGTTTATCGCAGAAGTGAAAAAGAAATGCCAGCTGAGTTAAACGAAATTGCAGAGGCAAAAAATGAAGGTGTTGAATTTTTGTTTCAAAACAACATTGTTAAAATTATTGGAGAAACAAAAGTTGAAGCAGTTGAACTTATTAAAACTGAGCTGATTCAAAAAGAAGGTGACACAAGACTCTCACCTGTTAATATTTCTGGCAGCAATTATACAATTTTAACAGACTATGTTTTTATGGCTCTTGGTTCTAAGCCAGAAGAAAAAATTATATTAGAATCTGGGCTTGAAACAAATAAATATGGCAACATTGTTATTGATGAAAATTGCAGAACCTCTAACCCAAAAGTTTTTGCTGGTGGCGATATATCTACCTACAAAAAAACCGGAACTGTTGCATGGGCTGCAAGATCTGGAAGAGATGCTAGTTTGAACATTTTGAAGTTTCTTGGCATATAACATTATTGGAGAATTTATGATTAGTAAAAGAAAATATGATTTAAAAAATATTTATTATATTCTTGCAAGCGTTCTTGTTGTTGTTGCAATTTTTATGATGTTTGCAAAGTGCGTTAGTCTTGGTGCCAAATCTGACAAACTGACAATAAGTTTTGTGCCAGCCTATTTTACTGGCATTGAAGCTGTGTTTGGACATGAAGGAAGCCTAAAGTTTTCGCCACTGAACCTTCTTACATATTTGCTTGCAATTGCATCACTTATTATGCTTATTATTAAGGCTTTTGGCGTAAAAAAATGTAAATCTTTAAATGCTATAATTCCAATCCTTCTTGTTGTTTGCGGAATAATGTTCTTTTTAAGTGGAATATTTTTAGTTAAGGAAAGTGCAACTCCTATTAAGGGATTAACAATTACAAAAAACTGCGAAACGGGTGCGATTGTTTCAGGCATTATGTGTTTGCTTGCAAGCCTTGCTTCAATTCTTCCTATGGTACGTTATAAAAAACATGGCAGATAAAAAAACAGCAAAATTGCTGTTTTTTTTATAAATTTTTAATTAAATATTTTATTTTAAACAACTTTTAAGCATCACAAGACAATCTTCATCTGTAAGCTCATCGCTTGGAAATTTATCTATTTCTGCCTGAAGTTGTGCCTCTGTTGGAACATTTCCATAATTATCAAAATATGCTGGAAGCTTATGATTTTCTAAAAGCTTAAGTAAGTATTTATAGCCTGATTTTATTGTTTCTTTCTTTGATTTTTTATCTTCGATACCTAATACTTCATGCACATATCTATATACATCATCTTCATGATATTTTGCTCTGGAAAGTAGCCATCTTGGGAAAAAGATTGTGAACGTTTTTCTGTATGAAAGCCCCATCAGTCGTCTGAAATATTCAACTTCTTCATAAACTGAATGTGCCCAAGAGTTGTCTTTTCCAAGACTGAGCAATCCCATGGTTGTCATTGCTGAAGCAAGCATCTGATTTCCACGAGCCTCAAAATCTGATGGATTTTTAACTGCTCTTTTTAAACTGAGCAAAACAGTGTTTAATATTCCCTTTGTGAAACTTTCTGCAATGTCACTTGAACCACCAAGAAAATTTACGCTTGCCTGCATAAATGTTACGAGAGCTGCAAATGCTGTGTTTTTTTCATCTAGGGAATATGTAAACTCTGGATTTAAGCAAGTGTAGTCTGCATAAATTCCATATAGGCTTCCATGAGTTCCATTTGGGAGATTATCGACTTCGCTTGCACTATTAATTTCTGACCCTCCTGATGGATAGGTTGGGATTGTTACTAAAGTTAATGCATCACCATTTTTTGGAGATTTTTCAAGTTTTAAATAATCAATATAATCATTATGCAATACGCCAAATGCTATTATTTTTGCAATATCCATACATGTGCAGCCACCAATTCCAATAATGGTGTCAGCATTATATTTTTTTGCTGTCTCAATTCCAGAAACTACATATTTATATTCTGGTTCTGCAACTCCGCCAAAGTCAATTAAGTTAAATGCACCAAGAGCTTCTGCAATTTTGTTATATGCACCATTAGACTTGATTGCCTTTTCACCATAGACAAGCATTATATTTTTTTTATGAGATTTTTTTAATGCTCTCGCAAGCTCAATTACAGAGTCTGTTCCAAAAAATACTTTAACTGGATTATTATAATAAAAACTTTCCATACTCCTCTCCTTAAACTAATTATAGCAAAATAAAAATCATCCGTCTATAATTTTATTTAAAGATTAAATAATTTCAGTTATGTAAATTAATTTATACTATCTGCATATTCAGTTAAAATTTTCATGAAATCATATTTTTGCGGAACAGTTTGTTTTAGCATATATTCACAAGCAAGCACAGCACCACAAGCAAATGCGTCACGTGAAAAAGCTGAATGAGAAACACTTATTAGCTCATCGCCAAAATAAAAATCAATATGGTGTGTGCCAATTTCTTTTCCTCCTCTTTCAGATAAAACAGAAACTTTTCCATCATATTTTTCTTCAATAAATTCTTTAAGCTCACAAGCTGTTCCACTTGGACTATCTTTTTTTTCAGCATGATGTTTTTCAAAAATTGTTATGCTTGGATCTATTATATTTAAAATTAACTCTGAAATTTTCTTTTGTAAAAATATGCCAACTGACAAATTTTTACAAACTAAAATAGGAGTTTTTTTTGAATATTTATTTATTAATTTTGTCTGTTTTTCTGTTTGACCAGTTGAACCAATGATGAGTGGAATGTTTTGGTCTGAGCAAAATTTTGCAGATAAAACTGAAGAATCTGCACCGGCAAAATCTACAACCAAATCTGCATTTTTTGCATTATTTAATGGAAAATCAATATCAATTTCAATAATTTCATAATTTTTTTGCAGTTTTTTGCAAAGACTGCTTCCCATTTTTCCCTTTGCACCAACCACTGCTATAATATTTTTTTGCATAATATATTTTATGCTCTCTTTTTATTTTTGCAATATAAAAGCACAAATTAATTTGTGCTTATTTATTATTATCTTTAACTTTTTTAGTTTTATTTTTTGTACTTTTATTTTTAGTTTTGGTTTTATTAACCTTAGATTTCTCCTCTGATTTTTCCACGTTAGTTTTAATCTCTTCAGATTCAACTTCAGTTTTTTTATTACTATCTTTAGAAATTTTTTCTTCATTAATACTAAGACTTTCTGCTTCTTCTAAACAATCTTTTTCTGTTTTTAAATTTGGTTTTTTCCTTTTTATTACACTAAAGTTATGCATATCTACTTTTTTTGTTTTATGCAAAAGCACACAAAGAGCACACGCACAAAGCGAACCGATTGAATCTAAAATTAAATCTTTCATTGTGTCTAGAAGTGCAGCGCTGCCAACAAGTGCTTCGCCCCTGCTGCCACCGTCTGCAACTGATTCATAAGCCCTTTGCATATTTGTTCCTAAAATTGCGTCTGAAGCAAATTCTACAATTTCCCAGAGAACGCCAATTGTTACTGTTAAAGCAAATGCAAACAAAACTGAAAAATATATGTTGAGTTTAAAATTATTATTTTTTGTTTCATTCATGAGTGATATAACTGAATAGCTAATAAATGTTAAAATGAATCCTGAGAATGAATGAAGCAACGAATCCCACCAACTGATTTTTGCAAAGAATCCACATATTTCACCACAAAAAAAGTGTGCCGACATAAAAATTACAAACACAATATATACAATATCTGGAATTTCAAAATGCAACCTTTTAAGAATTGTTGGAGTGAATGAAACCACCAAAAACATAAAGGCCTGCATTGCATTAAAAATGTAAATTGACTTTACTGAGGTATCTTTATTGATTATTGCACCAACGATGCTGATTGCAAGTATTAACCCCATAAGCACCCAGTGAATTATATAGGTAAACTTAGCCGCTTTTTTCATAAATTTTCCTTTGTAAAATAATATATTATATAATATCAAATAAAAAAGATTTTGTCCACACAAAATCTTTTTTACCTTACTTCTGTTTATAATAAAGCTTGCAATGACAAAAGCCTTCATAATTAGGATCTTTAATCTGATTTCTAAATTCTTCACACATACATTTATTTTCTGGTTTTTTGCCGACTTTGCAAGGGCAATAGCCTTCTTTTGCTGCAAGCCCTTCTTTTATTATTTTAACCATCTCTTCATCTGGGTTGAATATTACTTTCATATTTTACACCTCTTTATTATTATAACTCTTTTTATTGTTTCTACAAATAAAAAAAGGTGAAACATAAATTTCACCTCTTTTTTTATATGCTTTTTAAAAGTTCTTTTATCTTTTCATTAGAGTTTATTAGTGGACTTAGGCTTTCATCTCTATGGAGTGTGCTAATTAATAATGCAATAAATTTTTCCATATCAACAACTTTAAGCCAATCTCTTGCTCTCATGTCATCTGAAACAAAGCTTGCATTTGTGCAATAAATTTGTTTTATTAAGCCTTCTTTGACATAGCCGTCAAATTTTTCTAAGCCTTCAGTGAAAAATGCAAAAGTGCAAACCGAAAGCACATTTTTTGCACCCCTAGATTTAAGCTCTCTTGCTACATCAATTAAGCTTTCACCAGAAGCTATCATATCATCAACAATTAATACATCCTTCCCCTCAACTGATGGTCCGTTATATTCGTGAGCAACAATAGGATTTTTGCCATTTACAATTTTTGTGTAATCTCTTCTCTTATAAAACATTCCAACATTTAATTTTAACATACTTGCATAAGCGATTGCTCTTGCCATTGCACCATTATCTGGACTAATTACAACCATTTTTTCTGGGTCAATTTCTTTTTTATAGTCCATAATAAACTGCTTTATAACAGGATAAAGAGGAAATATTGAATCAAAACTTGCAGTTGGCGTAACATTTTGAATGTTTGGGTCATGGGCATCAAAAGTGATGATTGTGTCTATTCCTAAGTTCTCTAACTGCCTAAGTGCCATTGCACAATCTAACGACTCCCTTCCTGCTCTGCGATGTTGCCTTGAAGAATATAATAGTGGCATTATTAATGTTATTCTTCTTGCCTTGCCCGCCATTGCTGAGATTGTTCTGATGATATCTTGAAAATGCTCATCTGGACTCATGTGATTTTCATAGCCATACATTTTATAGGTAATACTATAATTTGAAACATCACTGATTAAATATACATCCTTTCCACGAACCGAGTCATCTAATTTTACTTTTCCCTCTCCGTTGCTAAATTTAACAGGATTAATATTAATTATATAATTGACATTTTTTGTTTTTAAAAGATTGTTTATTTCTGTGTTAACAGTTTCTATTCTATCTGCAAAACTTGATAGACACACAACCTTTAGATTGCTTTCATTTAAACTTTTGTTAGACCTTTCTGCCTGTACCTTTTCTTTTTTTAGTTTTTGTTCAGCCTCACTTGTGGCTGTCTTTTCTTTTTTAGAAAATCCAAACATCTCTTTTACCTCTAATTTTAGTTTATCAAACAGAAAATAAAATTTCAAATTAAAATAAAGTCATTATGAACAAAAATATAATTTTTAAAATTGCATACTGAGTTTTAACTTTTGATAGCATATTTTAACTAGTAATATATCCATAATTTTATATAGCAATAATAAAATTTAATACAAATGTGACAAACAATTTTGCTAATTATTATATTAAAAGTTAGATTCATGCAAGAAAAGTTTTTTTGAGAAAGTAAAAAAACAAAATAAGTTAAAAGATAAATTACTTTTTTTTACTAAAAAACAAGAGCCACAAAGCTCTTGTTTTATTTGGTTGCGGGGGCAGGACTCGAACCTGCGACCTTTGGGTTATGAGCCATTCAGTTAATTTCTATAAATGCCCAAATTTTCAGCATTTACAAAGATTACTTTTAAAAAACGACACTAAATAATATAAAACAAAATCTAACATTATAAAGTAGCAATATTTTTTGATTTATGCAAAAAACCATCCAAAATTCGTAGCAGTTGATTTATATTTTTCTATAGATGCAATGAAATCCTGTCACTAAATTAACAATTTTGCAATATTCAATGATATAATATTATTAATTAGCAACCAATCCTAATGGGCTTACATAAATTTTAAATAAAAATGACTATAAACTAACCTTTTTAAGGTTGGTCAGTTAATTAAGTTAATCACAAAAATAGTGGTTAACTTTTTATTGTAAACAATTGAAGGAGGTATAAATGAAAAAATTTACAATAAGTCAAAATTCATATTTAGATAAAGATATTCAAGGATACTATCACTGCGATTATGTTGGATATGGACAAAAAGAAAATCCAAACTTTATCAATCGTTTGAAAAATATGACTAAATCTCATAGTGAATTAGATCTAGTTCAAGATTTCGTTGAAGTTGCAGAAATAGCATCAAAAGATTTACAATTACTAATTGAACAAGAAAATTTCAAAAATCCAATTGTTTGTGTTATTCCACGCTCAAAGGCTGAAAAACATTATTCACAAAATCAACTAATGTTTAAAAAAGCCATTTCAAGCATTGCTGATAAATTAGCAGTTATTAATGGTACAAATGCAATAAAGAGAATAGAAGATACTAGAACAACACACGATTGGAGGCTTGAACATAACACTGGTGATTTGCCATACAAAGGAATTACAAAAGATACTTGCGAAATTGATAAAAATAAAATTTATAAAAAAGATATAATATTGGTTGACGACATTTATACTAAAAATATTAATGTCGCTGAAGATTGTATTCAAACATTGTTTGATTTTGGTGTAAGAAATGTTATACTCTATGTAATAGCAAAAACAAGGGATTAAAATGAACTCAAACTTAGCAATCAAATTATATGTGATGAGAAAAACTGGCATTATTAAAAGTAATGCCCATTTTTGGAATGATTTTTCTGAAGAAAAAGTTGAGAATTTAGAAATTGATTTAACCTTTTATAAGAATGAGTTAGCTGATAAAAATTTTAATTTAATTTGTGTGTTTGATGATGAATTTCCAAAGTTTGATTTTAAAATAAAAGATAGCGAAAAACCATTTTTATTTGCTTATAGAGGCGATATAAATTTGCTTTCTCAAATTAACAACAATGCCGCTGTCGTGGGAGTTTTAAATCCCACAAAAGACATAGAAAACCGTGAACAAAAAATTGTTGAAAAGTTAGTTAAAAATAATTTGAATATTGTAAGTGGGCTTGCTCGTGGCTGTGATACTATCGCCCACAGAACTTGCCTTGCTTGCGGAGGCAAAACTATTGCGATTTTGCCAACAACCTTTGATAATATTTATCCAAAAGAAAACGCCAAACTTATTGACGAAATAACTAAAAATGGTGGACTTGTAATCACTGAATATGTATACGAACCACAAAAAAAATATGAGAGAATAAGACGATTTATTGAAAGAGATAGATTGCAGGCAATGATAAGCAAAGCAGTTGTTTTGATCGCAAGTTTTAGATATGGTCAAGGTGATAGCGGAAGTCGCCATGCGATGCAAAAAGCAAAAGAATATGGCAAAAAACGTTTTGTGATGTTTAATCATCAAACTGATTTTGATATGGCGATTTTTGGACTTAACCAAGATTTAATAGACGAAGATGATGTCATGATTTTGACTGAAAAATCTATAAAGGAAATATTAAATTGAAATTTTTTATTGACTTAGACGACACCTTGGTTAATTCCACTACCCTTAACAACGATGCATATAACTATGCACTTGAAAACTTTGGCTATGATAGAATCATTACAAACGAGCGAATTACAAGAGAGACTATAAAAGATTGCAAAAATCTAGAGCAAATTATCACTCTTAAACAAAAATATTTTGCTTTAGATTGGCTACCATATAGACTTGTCATAAATAATGACTTAATTTTCAAATTAAAAAACTATAAAAAATCAAATTGTTACCTTTGGACAAAAGCAGATGAAATTAGAACGAATAAAATTTTAGAAAAATGCAACTTAAAACAATATTTTAACAACATTATTTTTGATGATAAAGAAAATTTTACAAGTTCTGTTCAAAATCTAAAAAGAATTTCAAACTCAAATCAAATAATAATTTATGAAAACAATCACAACATTTTTTTAAATCAAAGATTTAAAATAGTAGACGAAATCGAAAACAAAAATTTCAATATCAAAGGCTATCTAGTTTGATAGCCTTTTTTAATAAAATATAACCAAATAAAATAGTATAATAAATCTAGATAAAATTATATGTTTTGAAGTAATTTGGGACTTCATTTTTTGATAGTATTAATTCTCTAAGTTTATTAAATTTTTCATTGTCTAAAACTGTTATACTACCAAACTGAGAAATTTTAATAAAATCCCTAAATTCAGATATATCAATAGGATTATTTAATACAAAAGTATTTGTAATATTAGCAAAATATTTTGATTTAAAATATACATCGTAATCAAGTGGAGGATCGTAGTATTCTGGGTCCTCTAATATAAACCCAACTGCGAAAATTTTTCCTCCACATTTTTTATATATTTCTTTTGCTCTTAACAAAACATTCCAAATATTTTTATCTTTATCTTGACTATTTAAATACTCTCTTTTAACTGCAGAAATTTTTGCATTCGCAGTTTTGGTATGCATGAAAAATACAAGCTCACCAGCTTTTACATATTTTGGAACACTCCATTCTCCAGGATTTGATGCGAGGACATCCTCCATATCCATTGTTCCAAATTCATCAATCCTGTTAGACAGTTCTTCCAAATTAGATGGAAATGAAATGTTATTTATATATGCTTTAGCCCCCATAATATATCCTTTAATAGTTTATTTTTTATTTGTTTGCTTTTGATAGATATTAAATGATTCTATCGTTGTTTCCGTAAGCCAATTTGCTAAGTTTATTCCATCAAATTCTATATCTTCACTAAATAGTTTACTGTATTCGTTAGCTAATTCTAATAAAATTAATCCAATTCTACCTAAAATCCAAATAAAATCGTATGCACCAATAGATTGATTTAAATAGTTGCCATGCGAAAATTTACAACAATATTTGTAATCATTATTAAAATTATTTTTTAGATCAACATTACTCATTTTAGTATAATCTAGCAGTTCAGTAAATACATATTTTCGATTTTTATTTTCTAATGAATCAAGCCATCCATAATTTAAATAATTTTGCCAAGAACAATTTTTGGGAGCCCTTTCACTAAATTTTTGTGAATATTCTCCATTTTGTTCAAAATCTAATCTATATTGCATAAATCTATAAAATTCATCAGCTAATGGTTCATTGTCGTTTATAGTAAAAAATACACAAACTGTCTCAATAACAGTTCTTAATAAATAAAAGGCACTACAGCAATTAACAGTTTCAGTTA
>CAOJFR010000020.1 GCA_948434855.1 uncultured Clostridia bacterium
ATTATAACATTTTTGCACTTTCTTTTGGCTTATCCTGCGTTTTCGCCTGTGGTTTGGCACAATTTCATAAGAAAACACCCAAACGAATGGGTGTTTTTATTAATTATTAAAATTTTTCATATAAATTCATTTGCAGTGAACCAGAGCCTGATGATGGTCTTGTTTTTGAATACTCTTTATATTTTGTGGTTTTTTCTAACAATGTTGCAAGAGTTTTTAAATTTTCATCATTAATTTTATTTTCCTTTCCATCTAAAATTACTATTGGCATATCATAAAGTATTGAATCTACTATATAATTTTGCAATATGATATTATCAAAAATTTCTGTTATTGTTTGAAAAATGTTGTTCTTTTTATTATATTCTAATGTTTCATCTAAATATGAAAGCAAATCTTTTAACTCATTTAAGCTTATGCCACCAATATTGTTTTCTTCATCAAAGCCAAGTGCAATTTGCGCTTTTATTATGTCTTTAGCACCTACTAAATAACAATAAACATAACGATAGTCTAATTTGTTTTCTGAAGTATGTTGACTGAGACTGATAAACTCAAAATTTTTTATATTTTTCTCGTCTTGCTCTGAGATGTATTTTGGCTTGCCATATTCATATTCTTGCTTAAAAATTGGTGAGGTATGCAACAGCAAATATTCATCTGCACTGCAATTTTCATCATTTAAACTTAACTCGGTTTCTGCTATTGATTCAATCTGTGCTCTTTTATGTTCTTTTATATTTAAACGATAGCCTGCTCTTGTGTTTATTTGTTTTCTTTTATATGTTTCTTTGCCATTTTCATCTTCGTTTATTATTGTTAAATAGTGAAATAATTTCATCTTTGGCACTCTCCCCTTATTAAAAAAATTATAACACGCATAAAACTTAAAATCAAGACCCAAATTTTGCTATATGAAGCTTTTGCTTTTGCAGAGACTATGAAAAATAAAAAAATCTTAGGCAGGATTACTTTTGGTAATTTGTCTAAGATTTTTAATTGTTATTTGGTTTTAACCACTATTTTGCACGGTATAGAACCTTTACGCCAGGTCCCATTGTGCTTGCAAGGTTGATTGACTTAATGTATTGTCCCTTTGCTGCTTGTGGCTTTGCTTTTACGATTGCATCAACAAATGTTTCATAGTTTTCTGCAAGTTTTTCTACGCCAAAGCTCTTTTTGCCGATTGCTGAGTGAACAATTCCGAATCTGTCTACTCTGTATTCTACTTTACCAGCTTTTACGTCTTTGATTGCTTTTGCAATGTCCATGGTTACTGTGCCACTCTTTGGGTTTGGCATGAGACCACGAGGTCCGAGAACCTTTGCACATCTTCCAACAACACCCATCATGTCTGGTGATGTGATACAAACATCAAAATCTAGCCAGTTATCGTTCATGATTTTGGTTACGATTTCTTCAGCACCAACTGTGTCAGCACCTGCTTTTTTTGCTTCTTCTGCTTTATCGCCTTTTGCTATTACAAGAACTCTTACTGATTTTCCAGTTCCGTTTGGAAGAACAACGCTTCCACGAACTTGTTGGTCTGCACTTCTTGGGTCTACTCCAAGACGAATGTGAACTTCTATTGTTTCGTCAAACTTTGCAGTTGCAGTTTCTATTGCAAGGCCTAAAGCTTCATTAACTTCATATTGTTTGCTAGAATCTATCTTTTTTGCTGCATTTTCATAATTCTTTCCGTGTTTCATATCCTAGCCTCCTTAATCAACAATGGTTACGCCCATTGAACGAGCTGTGCCCTTAACCATGCTGATTGCTGACTCTATTGTGTGTGAGTTTAAATCTGGAAGTTTGATTTTTGCAATCTTTTCTACTTGTGCACTGGTTAGTTTGCCGACTTTTGTTTTGTTTGGAACACCTGATCCTTTGCTGAGTCCAAGCTCTTTTAAAATGAGGTTGGCTACTGGTGGTGTTTTTGTTACGAAGTCAAAGCTTCTGTCTTCGTAAATTGTCATGATTACTGGAATTACCATTCCGTCTTGACTTGCAGTTTGTGCGTTAAAATCCTTAACAAATTGTCCAATGTTGATTCCGTGAGGTCCAAGGCTTGATCCAATTGGAGGACCTGCTGTGGCTTTTCCTGCTGGAATTTGGATTTTTACGACTGCTTTAATTTTTTTTGCTGCCATAATTTCTCCTTTATCCACTTTGGGATAGGCGTGGTTTTTGCTGGGGCATTAAAAATTTTACCCCTCCCACTTTATATAAACGGGGGCAAACCCGATTATAACTTGGTTTTTAATTATCTAGCACTTCTATGTCTGAGAAATCTACATCTATTGGTGTTGGTCGCCCAAACATTTCTACTTCTACTTTGCATTTGTTTGCTTCAGCATCTACTGAAAGAACTGTTCCTACAAAACCATCAAAGGCTCCGCTTGAAAGCTTGACTTTGTCGCCAGCTGAAACTTTTATATCTATGTTTATTGGCTCTAGCTTCATCTTTTTTACCTCTTCATCGGTAAGTGGAAGAGGTCTTCCTTGAGGTCCAACGAAACCCGTTACGCCTCTTGAGTTTACTATGGTGTGCCACAAGCTGTCTGTGTATCTCATTTTTATTAATATATAGCATGGGAAAAGCTTTCTTTCAACCGCTTTTTTCTTGCCATTTTTTTCTTCAATAACTGTTTCCATTGGAACTTTTACTTCCATGATATAGTCTTGAAGATTGTTTTTTGCAATACACTTATTCAGATTGTCTACTGCCATTGCCTCATAGCCTGTGAATGTGTGAAGCACATACCACTTTGGCTCATCTAATTTTGATGTATCTATCATAATTTTTAGTCCTTTGCGGGTTTTCCGCTCTTATTTTTAACCAACAAGAAGGCTCATTAGCCATGACAAAAGAGAGTCTATGCCTAAAACGACAAGCATAAAAACAGCCACCACTGCCAAAACTGTTCCTGTTTGTTTGCAGGTTTTTTTGAAGGTTGGCCAGTTTACTTTTTTGAGCTCGGAAAAAATCTCTTTTACCCTATGACGTTTTGGAGCTGCCTCTTTCATTGCCTTTTTTTTGGCTTTGGCATTTTCTTTTGCCTTTGCCTCTTTTAGCTTTGCCTTCTCCTCTTTGCTAGGTTTACGCTTAACTTCTGTTAAAACTTCGTTTGATTTTTCCATCTCGCTATTTTCATTTGTAGGCTTCTTTTTATTTTTTGACATCTCTCTCTCCTACTATTTTGATTCTTTGTGAGCTGTGTGCTTTTTGCAAGTTGGACAATATTTGCTGAATGTTAGTCTATCTGGGTCATTCTTTTTGTTTTTGAATGTGTCATAGTTGCGACTCTTGCATTCTGTGCATTCTAGTGTGATTCTGTTTCTCATAATTTTTCTCCTCAAAAAATTAACACCAAGCCTAGCGGTCGGTGCCTTAATAATATAGCACAGCACTAAACCGCTGTCAATAGAAAAAGTCAATATTTCATGCGAAATATTAACTATCTTCACTCTTAATATCATTGTTATTTTAAAGTTTTCTGCTTGAAATGTCAATAGATTTTGAAAACCCTTGTTTAAATTTTTTAAATTTAAATGATTTTTTTGACATTTTTATTATTTTTTTATTGAAAAAATAAAATGATAAGCACTTTTGACTTATCATTTTTTATAATCTTATTCTTTTATAAGCTTTCTTGCAAGATATACGCCCATGGCACTTGACATCATTAAACCCCTTGTCCAGCCACTGGCATCACCTAGGCAATAAAGATTTTTTACGCTTGTGTTTAACTCACTATCCATTTTTATTCTGTTGCTATAAAACTTTAATTCTGGAGCATATAGCAATGTTTCATCACTGCCAAAACCTGGGACTACCTTATCCATTTGCTCAATGAAACCTAAAATTGAAATCATTGTTCTGTATGGAATTGCTGAGGTTATGTCTCCAGCAACGGCATCTGGAAGTGTTGGCTTAACATTTGTTCTGCTGAGCTCTTTTTCCCAAGTTCTTTTGCCTGCCTTAATATCTCCAAGCCTTTGAACCAAAATTCTGCCATTGCCAAGCATATTTGCCATTTCGCCAACTTTTTTTGCATAGGCTATTGAGTCATCAAACGGATATGTGAACTTATGTGAGCAAAGAATTGCAAGGTTTGTGTTGTTTGACTTTAGTTCTTTATAGCTATGACCATTGACCACTGCAAGATTGTTATCATAATTTTCTTGCGCAACAAAGCCACCTGGGTTTTGACAGAAAGTTCTTACCTTGTTGCAAAATGGTTTTGGATAACCAACAAGTTTTCCTTCATATAGCGCATCGTTGACCTTTTGCATAATCTCGTTTCTGACCTCTACCCTGACACCAATATCTACAACGCCTGCCTCTCTATCTATTCCATGGCTCTTGCATACGCCCTCTAGCCAATCTGCACCTTTTCTGCCAGTGGCTGCAACAACAATATCTGCATAAATTTCTTTTCCGTCAACAACTGCACCAACGCACTCGCCATCTTTTATTAACAAATCTGAGCAAGTGGTGTCTGATAACAAAACCACGCCATTATCTAATAAATAGTTTTCTATCGCAAGATATAGCTCATGCGCCTTTTCTGTTCCAAGATGACGTATTGGGCAATCTACAAGTTTTAAGCCCGCAATGCTGGCTGATTTTCTGATTTCTCTTATTGCCTCGGTTTCTTCAGCACCTTCTACTTTTGAATCTGCACCAAATTCTAGATATATTTTGTCTGTATAACTAATTAACTCTTCTATATTCTTTTCACCAATTAGTTCTGGAAGGTCTCCACCAACTTCATAGCCAAGCGAAAGCTTGCCATCGGAAAATGCTCCGGCACCGCTAAACCCAGATGTTATGTTGCAATATGGCTTGCAATGAACACACTCTTTTGTTTTTAATTTTGGACAACTGCGATTCTCTATTCTTCTACCCTGTTCAACTATGGTTATTTCTGCATTATAGTTTTGTCTTTTAAGCTCTAGTGCTGTAAAAATTCCTGCTGGACCAGCACCAATTATTAATATCTTTTTCATATCTTTCCTCTTTTTTAATTATCTTCTAACACAAGTGCCATCTTTGGGCAAAAATTTGAACATTTTCCGCACCTTATGCACTTTTCATGGTCAACAACTGGGGCACTATTTCCTGTTTGCGAAAGTGCACCAACTGGACAAACCTTTACTGATGGGCATGGATGATTTTGTGGACATTTTTCTTTGTATACCTTTAAAATTTTATTCATATCTTCTCCTTATAATGCAATGCTACTTGTTGGGACAAGTGTTTTTGCATCTGTTATTCCCTTATTATTTATAAAATTATAATAGCCTGCTGAAGCTATCATTGCAGCGTTGTCTGTGCAAAGCACAAGAGGTGGATAATATACTTTTGCATTAATTTTTTGTGCCTCACTATCCATTGAATTTCTGAGCATTTGGTTTGCCGAAACGCCACCTGCCAAAGCAATTTTGTTATAGCCAAACTGTTTTAATGCCGCAATTGATTTGCTTACGACTTGTGAAATTGCTTCACTTTGAAAACTTGCACAAATGTCTGGAATAGAAATTTTTTCACCTTTTTGCTTTTTGTTGTGAATATAATTTATTACTGCTGTTTTTAAACCACTATATGAAAAGTTATAATCTTTAATTTTTGTGAAATCCATTCCTGTAAACTTTATGTTAGCTTCACCATTCTCTGCCTGTTTTTGAACGTTTGGCCCACCTGGATATGTTAAGCCACACTCTCTTGCCACCTTATCAAAGGCTTCGCCAATGGCATCATCTGTGGTGGAACCAATGAGCTTTCGCTCTGTGTAACTTTTCATTTCAACTAATGCGGTGTGTCCACCTGAAACTATTAAACACGCAAATGGCGGCTTAAGGTCGCTATGCGCAATATAATTTGCTGCAATATGACCTTCTATGTGGTTGACCGCAATTAGAGGCTTGTTTGTTGAATAGGCTAACGCTTTTGCAAAGTTTACACCAACAATTAAAGCTCCGAGAAGTCCTGCACCATAAGTGACTGCAATGGCATCAATATCTTTTATTGTTACGCCAGCTTTGCTGAGCGCCTCTTTATATACGCTATCAATATTTTTTACGTGATTGCGAGAAGCTATTTCTGGAACCACCCCGCCATAAAGTTTATGGATGTCTATTTGCGATGAAATTATGTTGGACAACACCTCTCTGCCATTTTTGACAACCGCAACAGAGGTTTCATCACAGCTTGACTCTATGCCAAGAATGTATATGTCTTTTTTTGCATTATCCATTTTCACCACCTAGATATTTTAAACCTTCGCTTAAAAAGCGACAGACACATTTTATGCAATCTATTATCCAGCCAATGCCAAACAAACCAAATGTGCAGGCATATAAAACTCCAATAAAAACCTTGCCTTCCATAAATTTATGGATTCCTATAATTCCAAAAACTGCACAGATAATTAATTTTTCTAGCGCACTAATTAATGCTAAGTTATCCTTTTTTTGAGTTTTGGTTTCTTTAAAATTTTGATCAGAAGGTGAAGTTTTAGGTTCATCTTTGTTAAAATTTTGCTCTTCTGTTTTGGATATCATAATTTCTTTTTCTTTGGTTTCTTTTGGAAAAACTATCTCTTCATATTCACCACAATAAATGCACCTGAGTATGTTTTCGTTAACTTTTTCACACTTTGTTGAACCACAACCTTTGCACCTAAATTTGTAAATTTCCATTTTTATTCCTTTGTTGTATTTTGTTTGTCTTGCTTTAATTTTGCAACAATAAACTCTTGAATTTCTCCGGAGAGAACTGAATCTGTGTCGCCACACTCATAACCTGTGCGATGGTCTTTTGCCATAGTGTAGGGACAAAGCACGTATGAGCGAATTTGACTGCCCCACTCAATTTTCATTTGAAGCCCAAGCTTTTTTAATTTTTCTGCCTCTTTTTCTTTTTCTGCCTTTTCTGCAAGCTTGGCGTATAGCATTTTCATTGCGGTTTCTTTGTTTTGGGTTTGACTCCTTTCATTTTGACAGGCAACAATTATGCCCGTTGGAATATGCGTTATTCTGACCGCTGACTCGGTTTTGTTTATGTGCTGGCCACCTGCTCCACCGCTTCTGAAAGTGTCTATTTTTATTTCTTCTGGACTAACTTTTATTTCATCGGTCTCTTCTATTATTGGCGAGACCTCTACGCTTGCAAAAGATGTGTGTCTGCGTTTGTTTGCATCGAATGGCGAAATTCTTACCAGTCTGTGAACACCTCTTTCACACTTTAAGTTTCCGTAGGCATTCTTTCCACTAATTAGCAGGCTGACTGACTTGTAGCCCGCACCATCGCCATATAAAAAGCTTACTATTTCTGCACTATATTCTTGCTTTTCGGCATACATTGAATACATTCTTGAAAGCATCTCTGTCCAATCTTGAGCCTCTTCGCCACCGGCTCCGCTATGCAGCTCAATTAGGGCATCACAGTTATCGTTTTTTTCAGAATAAAGCGTTTCTAAATATAATTTTTCAACCGCTTCTTTTGCAAGCTTAAACTCGTTTTCAAACTCTTTCCAATCTTCTGCATTGCATGACTCTGCTGCAAGCATTTCATATAAAACCCTTAAATCTGCAAGTTTTGTTTTTGCATCAGTTATTTTGCTAAGCAGATTTTGCGTGAGCTTTTTTTCTTTGCCTATTTTTTTTAATTTTTCGGCATCTTTAAAGTTTTCTGGATTTTGCTCTTCTGCTTCATTATTTTTTAATGTTTTCTTTAATGTTTCTTCGTCAAAGACAGTATACTGTCTGATTCAATTTTTCACTGAGTAAATTTAAGTTTTGGATATCAAACATGGGTGTCTCCTTGCCTATTTATTATATATTTTATAATTTAAAAAAGCAATATTATTTTATCGCAAATTAAAAATAAGCAGGACTTGCCTGCTTATGAAATTTTGTAGCCATTAATTATGGTTGTTCCGAATCTATATTTTGTGACAGATGCGTCTTCTATGACTTCATCACACTCATATATTGCCTTTGTTATATTTTCTTCGGCTATTTCTATTACCTCTTCTGCATTGTTTGAGTGAGTTACAAAATATTCCTTATCGGAACTAAATAACACTTCACTTGTTCTTTTTATATTTTCTGTGTCTGAATTTTCAAGCTTAAGTTCACTCTCTTTTAACCTGAGTTTTAAAAATATTAATGTTGGAAGCTTGGCATATTTTTCAATGATTTGCTCTGGAACTTTTGCTCCTTTGCCTATTTTTTTGTCATAAAAAATATTGTTATATGACTTTAGCTTTTCATAATCATAAAATTTGGTTGTGTATGCCATTTTTAAATTTAAATAGTCTTCTGCATCAATATCTTTTTTTAGCCTGAAAATATTTTGATTTTTTAAGTAGTTGCTGGTCATAAATTTGTCTACAGAAGATGAGACAAAAAGCGACTCTCTTGACTTTAGAAATGCAACCGTTTCTTTGGCTATGCGCTTTATGTTTATTCCAAACGGGGTCTCTCCACTCTTTTGCCCATTAAGCTCATAATTATAGGTTTTTTCTGCCATCTCTATAAACCTTGCAAGAAATGCACACCTGACATCTGAGTTGTATTTTAACCAATCTTTTTGACAAATTTCTTTATAAATTTCTCCAAGCATTTTTGACGCATCACTGGATTTTTCAACTGACTTTAACTGAGACTTTATGCTATCTATATCCTTTTGCTGATTTGTAAAAATTAGCAGAACATCTCTTTTTATATTATAGCTTAAAAGCTTATATTCTTTTGCCCTGCAAAGAATGTTATTGAAACTTAAGCGGGCATCCTTAAACAAGATATCACTTAAACTATTTAAGCACTCATAATTTTCTGTGGCAATAAGGCTGTAGTTTGATAACAATTTTTTTAGAGAAACATCTTGACTGATTTTATCTCTTTTTGATGCGTTCATTTCATATACAGTGCCATTTTCTGTGGCATTATATTTTTTGCTGAGTTTTCGGAAAACAAAAAATAATGTTAGCCCCACCGCAATGCACCCAAGCGATGCAAGCGACGCAAACAAAAGCTGCATACTGTTTAAAAAATAGAATGTGAATGGAGCAATGACACAGAATATGCCAAGCAAAAGAAAAAACAACGACAAAAAATTGAATGTATGTTGAAGGGTTTTGTTTTTTAAATTTGCCTTACTCTTTTTGTTGTAGTTTTGAATTGAATAAAAATATCGCTGTTCGTATTCATTTTTTTCTGAGCCGAGCTCTGAAAGCTTTTTTGAAATGAGTTTTTTATATTCTTCAAACTCGTCTGATATTTTTTCTCTGTCTGGTAACATTTTATTATCAGAATAGCTTGCCATGGCATAGTATAAAATTCTTAAATAATTTAGGCTTAAATTTAAGGTTTCAAAACCAAGCTCTGCGGAATAATCTTTCATAAACAAACAAATGCCCTCTAACGAAAATTTTTCGCTATGATAAACAAAGTTTGGAAGTTCGTTTGCACTGCTTTCTGTTAAGCTTTTATAGGCATCATAAAATGCCAACAGGTCTTTATAAAACACTGCGTTTTTTAGTTCGTTTACATTTATTAATACTTTGCAATCTAAACTATTTAATAACTCTGACATTTTATCCTCAGTTTTATTTTAGCAAAAAGCACAAATTTCTCAAACCATTTTTTTAGTTTCTCATAAAAAAATCAGGACAGCTTATTACTATCCTGATGTTGGCATTTTCCTTTGTTAGCTCTTTAGTATGCCATGAATCTTAAGTTTATCTTAATTCTTTAGTTTTTTGGAAATTTGTCTTCGGCTTATCTTAATTCTTTGGTTTTTCTTGAATCTTTGGTAATCTTAAGTTCTTTGGTTTTTTTGACAAAACTTTGCTTTTGTCGTCTTCTTTAGTGTTTTTTTTATTTGTCCTTTGTTGTAATGTTATTCTATCATAAGCGTTTTTAAAAATAAAGACTTTTTACAATATAAGACAAAACAAGTTGTTTTATTTTTTTTTATTTTATTTTTCGCTAAATTTTAACATTTTTCAACACTATATGTTTGACAAATTTAGCTTATATCTTATTAAGCTTTATGTTTTATTTGATTTTATAGGCTTTTTGCATTAAACTATTATTATGGAAATTGGAATTGATATTGAACAAAATGATAGATTTGTTGATAAGAGCGAAAAATTTTTGAGCGATACATTTTTGCCTGAAGAAATTGCATATGCAGAAAAATTTGCAAAATCACACGAACATTATTGCGCATTTTGGTGCGTGAAAGAAGCCGTTATTAAGGCGTTTGGAAATCTTAAGCTTAACGCTCATGACATTTGCACATTGCATGATGAAAATGGAAAACCTTTTGTTTTGATAACTTCAAAACTTGAAAATGCACTCGCTGAGCTTGGACTTGGTGAAATTAAAATTTCTATATCTCATGCAAAAGGATATACCACTGCAGTTTGTCTGTTATGCTAAAATTAAAAAATACTGGGGCTGCCAGTATTTTTTTTATTTTAAATTTTCGTCAAGCCAGAGCCTTAATTTTTCTATTGCCCTGCCCCTGTGAGATACTGAATTTTTTTCTGTTTCTGTTGCTTCACCAAAGGTTTTTTTAAGGTCTTTTGAAAGAAACAAACAGTCATAACCAAAAGCATCACTTCCTCGCTTCTCCTCAGTTATGGTGCCATAGGTTCTGCCAACAAAAAATTCTCTTATGTTTTTATATGCAAGGCAAATTACACACTCAAAATATGCTTCTCTATTTTCTTTGCCTTTTAAATTTGTTAACATCTTTTGCCTATTGGCTTCATCATTATGGTCCCCAGAATATCTTGCTGAATATATGCCTGGCTCACCATTTAGAGCTTCTACAAAGCAGCCTGAATCATCGGATATTACTGCATAATCGTATGCCTTTTCTATGCAGAAATTTAAGATTGCTTCAGCTTTTATTTTTGCGTTTTCTTGAAGAGTGGTTCCTGTTTCTGCAATATCTTCTGTGAAACCAATATCTGATAATGACAAAATATTATAACCAGACAATATGTTTTTTATTTCAACAACCTTATGCTTGTTCGCTGACGCTAACACTATTGTTTTCATTTTTGCTTCTCC
This sequence comes from uncultured Clostridia bacterium, assembly GCA_948434855.1. Lineage (GTDB taxonomy): Bacteria > Bacillota > Clostridia > Christensenellales > UBA1242 > RGIG1681. Next base: position 11,095 of record CAOJFR010000020.1, read on the forward strand.
TTTTTTTCCACAACTTTAAAATTAAGTTTATTGCAAAATATATTATTATTGCCATGATGGTTCCAAGCACAAAACCTGCAAGCACATCAGTGAAGAAATGAACGCACAATACTATCCTAGATAAGCCAACTAGGAATGAATATATCATTGCCGGAATTCCAAGTTTCCATGAATGCATCATTATCATTACCGCAACCGCCATTGTTACCGCAGCGTGACCAGATGTCATTGAATAGCCAGTTGGAAACTTATATTTTGCAAGTTCACACATTTGCTTTAGCCCCTCGTCTGCAACAAAGGGTCTATCTCTCTTTACTATGTTTTTTATCACAAAATCATTGAGCACAAAGGTTAATAGTGCAACAGCGGCTGCATATATTGCCATTTTTCTTGTTTTTTTGAATATGAGAAGCACAGCAACTAGCCCCATTAAAAACCATTTGCTTCCACCAAATGTTATTATTTTTGCTATTGTTGCCATTGCTTGACTATTTCCAAAGGTGTTTACTATCCACCACGAAATTTGTATATCCATCTTTCTCCTATGTTTATAAACTTATAATTTTATTTATATCTTGCATTTTGACAAGCAATGTGAAATTGCTTTGCTTGATTTTTTGAACAAAATTATTGAAGTTTTTTGGGAATGCAAATGTTGAAACTTGATATCCCTTTTCTATTAAACTTTGCTTTGCTTGCATAATGTCTGCATAACTATTATTTTTATCATATATTAGTGCAAGCTTTTTATTTGGCACCACAATGCCCTTTTCTATCATTAGCATTACTGTTGAATAAAAACCAATGCTGAACCCAACTGCTGGTGTGCTGTTGTCTGTGAACTTTTCAACCATTTTGTCATATCTTCCACCAGCACCAATGGCTCTGCCAAACTCATTGTCATAAACTTCATATATTGTTCCTGTGTAGTAGCCCTGACCACGGATTATTGTGGAATCATAAATTAACCTAAAGTTATCTGAAATGCAGGCACTTACACTTTCTATTATTAATTTTAAATTGCTTATTACTTCTTCTGAAATGCCAAGCTCGCCTAGCATTTTGAAACTTTCTGAGTTGTTTGATGCTGATTTTAAAGCCTTAAATGTTTCTATTAATTTTTTTATGCCATCACTATTAAAGCCGTTTTGTGAAAGTTCTGACTCTACGCCATCATAGCCAATTTTGTCAAATTTGTCGAGGCTGACACAGATTGTTTCAACATCTGAAATTTTAAAACCAGATTTAACTATGATTTCATTTAATATTCTTCTATCATTTATCTTGACTGTTAAGTTTTTAAAGCCTAATCTTTCATAAGCTTTTATGCCTGCATGCAAAAGCTCTATTTCTGCTATTGGTGAGGCTTCACCAAGAATGTCTATGTCGCACTGAGTGAACTCTCGCACCCTTCCTTTTTGTGGCCTTTCTGCACGAAAAGCTTCGTCAATTTGAATTGCCTTAAATGGAAAGGTTAGTTTTTCTCTATTGTTTGCAAAAAAACGAACTAGCGGAACAGTGAGGTCATATCTTAGCCCCTCTTCAGTGATATCTGCCTCTGTTAGGTTTGGCTTTGATAAGTTTAGCTTTTCACCACGGCGAACGGTTTTGAACATAAGTTTTTGATTGTCTCCTGAATCACCGTTTGTAAGCAAATCTAGACTCTCTAAAATTGGTGTTTTGATTTGCAAAAAACCATTCTCTTTATAAGTGTCTACTATTATTTTTTCTGCATAACTTCGCACTTCCATTTCGCTTGGAAGATAGTCTACTGTTCCTCTGACTGGATTTGTGTTAAATTTCATATTTGCCTCTTATCTTAAATTACAAAATTAGTATATCAAAAATATTTTTAAATAGCAAAGTAATTGCCACACTAATTTTGCTCTAAAAACTCACTTACAAGTTTTGTTGCCTCTTTTTTTAGGTTTTCTTCAGAAAGCTTACTGGCATTTAGCCAAACAACATTTTGCTCTTTGTTATACCAAGTTTGCTGACGCTTTGCAAAGTGCCTTTCTTCTTTAAACAGTTCTTCAAAAAATTCGTCTTCTGAAGAAAACTCGCCATCTAAAAACTTTATTACATATTTTGCCTCTAGACCAAGTGACTTTAAAAACTCTTTATCTTCACCTTGGCTTAGAAGTTGACTTATTTCGGCTATCATATTTTTTAATCGCTCTTTTAACCTGATGCCAATTCTTTTATAAATGTCTGCTCTCTCATAAAAAATTCCAATTTGCAAAACCTTGTATTTTGGTTTGTTTGGTGATTTTTGATTAAGGCTTGTTTCTATTTGGCGAATGAGTCTTCTTTTTGTTTGCTCGCCTTCGCACGAAATATTTTTTTCTAGGCATATTTCTTTAAGTTCGTTTAAACTTTTAGTTTCTAACTCTGCCCTGAGCTTTTCATTTGGCAAGATTGGTGAAAGATCATAGCCTTCAACAACTGACCTTGAGTATAGCCCAGTGCCCCCAACCAAAAACGGAACCTTTTTTTTTGCAAGAATTTCTTCAATGGCTGCGTATGCCTTTGTTTGATAATCGTATAGCGTGAACTGCTTACCAAGATTTTGAACGTCTATTAAATGATGTGGCACTTCAAACTGCTCTTGTTTTGAAACCTTGCCAGAACAAAAATCTAGACCCCTATAAACCTGTCTTGAATCTGCTGAGACAATTTCTCCATTAAACTTTTTTGCTAGCGCTATGCCAAGAGAACTTTTGCCAGAAGATGTTAAACCAATTACTGAAATTATTTTTTCCATAACCTACCAATCAACCACTTTGTGGCTGCCTACCTTTATATCATCATAATAAGCAAAATATTTATCTTTTTTTGCCTTTGCCATTTGCTTTTGCTTATTTTTTTTGGATTGTTTTTCTTTGTTTTGCGTTTTTTTAATTTCTTCCATTAAGCTTTCCTTAAATTTAATTTTACTAAAGTTTCTATGTTTGCAGTTTGTGGGAACATATCGTATGGCTGAACAAACTCTATTTCATATTTATCTTTTAACAAGTTTAAGTCTCTTGCAAGCGTTGCTGGGTTGCAAGACAAGTATATTATTTGTTTTGGCTCTGAAGCAATTATTGCGTCGCAAACCACTTTGTCTACACCCTTTCTTGGAGGGTCTAAAATGAGCGAAAAATCTGACTTTAATTGTTTTGCAAGCGTTGGCAAAACTTTGCTGCAATCACCACATATGTTTGTTAAATTTTTTAAACCGTTTTGTTTTTTTAGCTCTTCTGCATTAATGTTTGCCTCTGGAATAATCTCTATGCCATAAACATTTTCTGCATTTTTTGCAACGATTGCAGACAAAAGCCCTGCACCACTATAAGCATCGCAAACATTTTTTGCGTAATTTATTTCAGAAATTATTTTGCTATAAATTTTGTTTTTTACCTCATTATTTACCTGCAAGAAACTTCTGTTGTTTACCTGATAACTTATTTCAAACTCTTGAATTTTGAGTTCTTTTAAGCCATAAATAAATTCATCTCTTTTGCCAAAAATTACATTATTTGATAGTTTATTTACATTTTTAACAATTCCGAAGCTTTTAAATTTTGTGCTGAGTTTTTGAATGAGTGGCCTAAAGTTATTAAACTTTTCATCGGTGACAACAACCGTTAAAATAAAACTTTCTGCGTGCTCTCTTACCACAATGTGTTTTACTATTCCACTTTTTGTGGCTTCATTATATGCTGTTATATTTTCTTCGTTTAAATATTCTTTAAAAAGCGAAATTATATCTTTTGTTTTTTCACTTTGCAAAAGGCAATCTTCTATTTCACAAATTTCATGACTATTTTTTTTGAACATTCCAATCTTTATTTTGCCATCATCTGTTTGCTGAACTGGGAATGAAAACTTGTTTCTATACCTTAATTGTTTTTCGCTGCCAATTACATCATTTACACTCACATTTATTTTGGCATATTTTGAAAGTGCATCTTTAACAATGTTTTTCTTTAATTTTAGCTGAGCGTCAAGACTTAGGTGCTGAATATCACAACCACCACACTTTCCATAATATGGGCATGGAGCCTTAACCCTTTCTTTGCTTGGGCTTATTATATTTATAAGCTTTGCAATGTAAAAACTTTTTTTATCACAAATTATGTGAGCTGAAACTTGTTCTCCCTCACAGGCAAATGGAACAAAAATTATTTTGTTATTATATACCGCTATGCCCTCGCCATTTGCACCAAACCTTTCTATGTTAACTGTTATGTCATCATTTTTCTTTAAAACTTTTTCGCCCATAAATTTCTCCAATGCAATTATAACACGCCTAAGTTTATTTTTCAATTATTTTATGTTTGACTATGACGCTTAATTTTTTATAATTAAATTAATGGAAAACTTATGCTTTATTTGCCCAAGAAAATGTGGGGTTGACCGCAATAAAACTTTGGGGTTTTGCAAATGCAACAACAATGTTAAAATTGCAAAAGTGATGCTTCACCATTTTGAAGAACCTCCGATTAGCGGAGATTGTGAATCTCAAAATGGAAGTGGCGCCATATTTTTTTCTGGCTGTAATCTTAAATGCTGCTATTGCCAAAATAGTGAACTTTCGCACAAATGCTTTGGCAAGGAGATTTCCGTTAAAACTTTGGCTGACATTTTTGAACAGCTTGAAGCTAAAGGTGCATATAATATTAATCTGGTGACACCAACTCATTTTGCAAAACAAATTGTTGAAGCACTTAAAATTTATAAACCAAAAATTCCTGTTGTTTGGAACACTTCTGGCTATGAAACTGCTCAGACAATTAAAATGCTGTCTGGCTATGTTGATATATTTTTAACTGACTTTAAATATTTTGATGACAATCTTGCAAAGGAATTTTCACTTGCACCAGACTATGCAAAAAATTGCATTGCTGCAATTAAGCAGATGCGAAAGAATGTTCCTGAAGATGTGTTTGAAAATGGGCTTATGAAAAAAGGCATTATTATTAGGCATCTTGTTTTGCCAAATTGCACAAATGACAGCAAAAAAGTTTTAAGCTTTATTGCAGAAAATTTTGGCAAAGATAGCTATGTTTCTTTGATGAGCCAATATGTTCCCATGGCAGACGCTTTTAAAAATGAAAAAATTAACCGCAAAATTAAGCCGCTAGAATATAAAATTGTTGTTAATTTTGCAAAAAAACTTGATATGAACAATGTTTTTGTTCAAGACTTTGAAAGTGCAAGTGAAGCTTTTACACCAAACTTTAAGGAACAAATTTCGGATTTTAAGTTTTAAGATATTGTTTTGGTGAATAATTTTATTTGCTGATAGAATTTTTTTATGCTACAATTATCTTGCAAATAAGGAGAATATTTTTATGAAAATTTTTGTATGTGGTTCAGTTGATAAGAGAATTAAACCTAAATATTTGGAAGGCATTGACAAAATTGCTCAGAATATTTTAGACCACAATGATGGCGTTATGATGGTTGGCTCTAAAACAGGGTCTATTGGTGCAATGTATAATAAAATGATTGAGGGCGACGGCTTTGTTGACATTATTGTTCCAACACCTTATGCGGATGAGGCAGACGGCATGATTGCTAACTCTGTGACACGTGTGGACACACTTTTTATGCTTCAACAAGTGGCTCTTAGAAACACTAGAGCAACTATTGTGCTTCCCGGCGGAAACGGAACTCTTGCGGAACTTTATATGATTACTGATTCTATTAAAAGCAAGTTTGACACTGATGTTGTTATTGTTTATAACATTAACGGCTTTTATGATAAAATTAAAGAAATGAATGACTTTATGCTTGAGGCAGGCGTGCTTAACAACAGCCAATATAAATATTTTACTTGGTGCAACACCGCTGATGAAGTTATTTATGTTTTGGAAAGAATTAGACAAAATGACCTTAAAAGAAAATAGTAGAAATTCTACTATTTTTTTATTGTTTATTTGATATTTTTTGTCGTATTTGCTATAATGATTATAGGAGGCAATATGGAAAAAATTATACCAGCATTTTATGAAAATAATGTGCCTATCTGTTTTTCTGTGAACGATAAGTATGTTCCTCTGCTGGCTGTTACTATGGAGTCTATCATTGAAAACAGCTCTGAGCACAACAACTATGACATTGTTGTTCTTACCACGGGCATTGAGGCAAAAAATCAAATGCTTCTCTATTCTATGATTTCAAAACACAAAAACTTTTCACTTAGGTTTTTTAATGTGGGCTCTTCTATTTATGGCTATAACTTTTTTATTGACCAACCTAAGGGTGGCTCTAAATATTCTAACGAGATTTATTTTAGAGTGCTTGTCCCTACACTTATGCCTGACTATGATTATGTGATTTTTTTGGATGCTGACCTTACAGTGAATGCAGACATTGCTGACCTTTTGAAAGATGATTATTCGGAGTGTCTTGTTGGCGCGGTGAGAGACTATGAAGGCATTGCCGCTTGCTATAACAACAACCTAGAAAGAACTAAATATAGAATTAACGAAATTGGCATTAAAAACTTTGAAAACTATTTTGTTTCTGGAGTTTTGGTTATTAACACAAAAATGTTTAACTCACTATTTTCTGCAGACGACCTTATGAGAATGGCTGTTTCTAAAAACTGGATTCAGTTTGACCAAGATCTTTTGAATTTTATTTGCAAGGATAAAGTTAAAATTATTTCAGCTGATTGGGATTTTGTTGAAGATATTTATGGATGGTATCACAGCATGCCAGAAAACCTTTTTGCTGAATATTTGGCAAGCGAAGAAAATCCAAAAATTATACATTTTTCTGGAGCAAGAAAGCCTTGGAGAAACAGGACATCTAAATATAGCATTCAATTTTGGAAGTATGCAGATCGCACTCCTTTTAAAAATACTTTGGACAGATTAAAGATTATTTTATAAATTTTGCAAAACAAATCAGCCATTAAACAATTTGTTTAATGGCTGATTTTTGAAAAAAAAAGAGCAGAAAAATCTGCTCTTTTTTTTATTAGTAGCTAAAATATAAGTCCTTTTCTTTAATTGAATTAGTTCCATCGGTAGGTTCAAAAATAACTGGAAAATAACTAAAATCATAACTTGAATCATATTTTACAATATTTCCTAAAGTTGTGCTTGTAATTTGGAATTTATCCACAACATCATATGTAAAGAAATCAGCAGCAATATTCCAATTATCTATGAAGAACTGTGGATCGTCGCAATTTAATATAATATTATTGCAAGAAAAACCTCCATAATTCACGCCTTCACCAAGCCTAATTGAACCGCTAAAATCAAATTCTTTAGATACGTTAATTATTATATTATCGTATGATTGAGTAAAATAATTTTCAATGGTAGTTACTGAAGAAGGAATATATAAATTATTAAAATAACTACCTTCAAAATTTTGTGGGTCTATGCTTGTTACTAATCCTCCATTAACTACACTTGGAAGTATTGCTGTTGTTCCTTCTAAAACTTTTCCATTATACCAGAAATTATCAGCTAAGTATAAAGATAAATTACCATTATCATAAATGTTTGAGTCAGTTCCAGACTTAAACCAAATCCAACCATACATTTCAAATCCAATTCTATCTGAAAAATAACTTGAAAGAGAAAGATTTCCACTATAAATTAATCTTGGTGATACAGCAATCTCAACAGTTTCAGGAATATTATAATTATAAGAATCATAAAAATTCTCTAAACAAAATTGATTATCCAAATAAATTGTTTGCAGGGCAGTGCAACCATATATTATCTGCGAAATATCTTCAGTTATATTTTCAGGAATATAAATTGAGTTTAGTTCGTTACAATTTTCAAACAAGCTATTTAAACCATTTAGGTTAACAATAGATTCTAACAACAATGGTAAAGATACATGGTTGAAATCCCTATTTGCAAATAGAGGTCTATAACCTGCTTCTGATCCAGCTGACTCTCCATTCCATTCATATGAAGAGTCTTCAACTGTTGCAAATATTGTTGTGATTGTGTGACCATTCATAAAAGTCGGAATGTATAGCCTTTTTATTTCTGGATTTGAATCTAAGAAATGAGTATGAATAAAATCTTCATATAACTCATAATCAAAATTAACTATAGCCTCTGCACCATCTGTTTCAAAGTATTGGAATCTTTCATACGAAACTATTACAAAGTCTGTGCCATCAACATAACCTGCCCAGGAACTATCACCAACAAAGGTTGGTAGTTCTAGTGAATCCCTTCCTGAACCATAGTTAACAACATAGTTTAATGGAATACGTATTTCAGTGTTATATCCAGCAATGCAATTTGATAATGCTTCTAATGCACTTAAATTGTTGACTCTTATTTTTAAGTCTGAAATATCAATTTGACCTTCAATATACTTAATATTGCTTGGGAATGTAATTGAATCAAGATTATTTGGTTCAAACCTACTTAAATCTACACCATCAATAATTGTTTCATCTACAATAACAGGAATATTAATATCTCTTTCACTTCCATTATAGCCATAAACATAATTGCCATCAACTTCAAAATCTGCAAAAAGAACTGCTTCGCCTCTTTCCCATTCGGTTTTTGTTGTGGTTGTTAATTTTAAAGTTACATCTCCTTTAACTGAAAATTTTCCGCCAGTTCTAACAATTGTTGTTTCATTTACCCTGAGTGTGTTTGTTGTTATTTTCTTTTCATTATATTCATAACCATTTTCTGTTTTCTTGTTTCCAGTATACATACTAGAACTTTCTGTGTATGTGAAAACAAGCTGGTCTCCCCAATAAATATCAGAATTGCTATTGAGCGTAACATTTTCTCTTTTTACTGTTACTCCGCTTGGGATTGTTCCTAAGCTATAAACTATTTTTTCGCCTTGTTCCCACTCAGTTTCTATGGCACTGGTTAATTCTAACACAAGACTTTTTGAAACTTCAATTCCTGTTCCGCTGTTTTGAACATTACTATTAACATAAAGTGTGAAAACTGTTAGCTCTTTTTCTTTATAATTATAGCCCTCTTCTTGTTTGGTGACCCCTGTATATCTGCTGCTTGAATTTGTATAAATAAATACTACATAATCTCCCCAATATAAAACTGCATTGTCTGATAATGTTTCTGCACCACGCATTACTGTTACGCCAACTGGAATGGTGCCAAGTGAGTATTCTATTCGCTCGCCCTTTATCCACTCATAAACTGATGATGAGTTTAAATTTAAAATTAAATTTTTATCAACGACTATTTGACTTCCGTTTCTGGCGTCGGTTCCATTGACTTGCAAAACATAGCTAACAATCTCTTTTTGATAGTAATGATAACCTTCTTCTTGCTTGGTTGAGCCTGTGTTTCTTGTTATGCTCTCTTCATAATTAAAGCTAAGGGTATCGCCCCAGTAAATTGTGCTGTTGCTAGAAAGGGATTCTGCGCCACGCATTACTGTTACGCCGTTTGGAATTGTTCCTAGTGTATATTCAATTTTATTTTCTATGTAGGTTATGTTTATGTTGCCTTTAACTACATATACATTGCCTACGAGCTCTGCTCCGTCTACACTGAAGGTGTCTTTATGGTAGCCTTCTGTTTCTCTATAGCTTATGCTTAGTTGATCGCCATAGTAAATTGCTTCATTGCTACTTAATGTGTGGCCATTTCTGGTTACTGTTACCTGAGATGGGATGGTTCCTATGCTATATTCGCCCTCTGACTCATTATAGGATATTATTAAATCACCATTGCCTATGAGCTCGTATTCATAGTATACAACTCCATTCTCTTCATGACGATAGGTTTCTGTGAGTATGTTTTGAGTCTCGCCATTGCCTACTTTAACCTTAAATTCTGTTATCTCTCTTCCTGCTTTTTGGGTTGCTCTTATTACTATCTTTGAACCATAGTGATATGTGCTAGACAAGTCTACAACTTCTCCACCTATGGTCACGCTTATGCTATCCTTAAATTCTCCACCTATATAGCCCATCTTATATTCTTTCA
>CAOJFR010000021.1 GCA_948434855.1 uncultured Clostridia bacterium
AATTTTTTCTGCAAATATGAATTTTGATTATTATAGAAGATTTGGTGCTTAAATGAAGCATTTTGAATTGTGTCATAAACATTACTGCTATTTATTGAATCTGGAATGTTATAGCTAAAGTCTGCATCTTCTTCTTTTCCAGTTTCAGGATTTCTTATTTTTGAAGGGAATTCTGATGTATCGTTTGTTGTGGTCAAATAAATATAACCATTATAAACAACATATGAAACATAGGTTGTTTCAGAAATTTGATAATAGCCATTTGCTAAAAAGTTTATATCTGAAGATTCTGAAGAATAATTAATTTTCTCAAGCTTAATATATTCATAAACACGTGAACCATCCTCTTCATGCATGGCTATTAAATTTTGTGATGATACAGAGCCAAAAATAGTGTAAGTTACGCCATTTGAAGTGTTTTTATATGAATATACAAAATATTCTTTATTGCCGTTTTTATCAGTATAAGTTAGCTGATTGCCGTTTGTGCTAAGTGAAACACTTTCATTGGTATTTTCAATCTGAGTATTCCACATTAAATAGAAGCTTGCAACATTAACGCCTTTTTCATTTTTGTTTACTGCAAGAATTTTATTTCCAAAAATTGGATCATTTTCATTTACATAAACATTTGTTGCTTTGCTGTTGTTTGTTACAACATTATAGCCCTGAAGGGAAGCATCGGCTGGCAATACAACAGAAACATAAACTGTTGTTGTTACGCAACCAAAAGCGTCAACATAAGAGTTTACAGACTTAATAACTTCATAAGAAATTCCATTTTCAGTTGGATCTTGAAGCTCGCCATCTTTTAAAACATAGAAATTAAGCACAACAGATGAATCATTATCATATTTTGTTGCAAGAACTGAGATATTGCTTAAATCTAAGGTGTTATAAATTGTTTCAACTTTAAAGCTATCATAAACATTGCCATGAATGTCTACTACTTTTCCATCTTCAACATAATATATTGTTGTTCCATTGATAAAAGAATTTTCATCCTTTCCAAGATAAACTTCAAATGTTCCATAGGTTATACGAGTTCCTAGGATTCTTGCCTTTGTGTTTACAGTATTTGAAAGAATTTTTTCAACATCTGTTCCATCTAAGTTTAATGTTGATAGGTCTGTTCCATAAAATCTATATTGAACTTCAACACCATCAACAAGCTCGTTTCTATATAAAATTATATAATCGCCATAGTGCAATCCAGAAATTGAGAATGCATAGTCAGTGAACAAACCTTGTTTGTCATCATATTTTTCATTATTAATGTTATAAACTTCATATCCAACATCTTTCAATTTTGAGTTTTCAAAGTTTAATATTTTTTCAGAGTCAAAAATTGTGCCTGCGATTGTGAAGTTATCAACCCTAACAAAGTTTGCATAGAAAGTATATCCACTATATTCTTGGCAAGAACCAATGTATATTGTTCCTGACCTATAGTTGCCAGTTGCAATTTGATTGCCAAACTCGTCATATGAATAATAGCTGTCGCTTTCACCATAGTTTAAGATTTCAAAGTGTGTGCTGCCAGTTTTTCCATTATTTGTGTAATAAGGATAAACGTTTTCGCTTGAAAGATAAGATTTGATTGCAAACCTTTTTTCGCTTGTGTTTCCGATAAGGCTATGATAACCTTTATCAAAGTCTTCAAGTTGTCCATATTTATTAGCAAAAGGGAAATAATCGGCAGATGGTAAGCTGCTTGGAATTGCAAGAGAATTTATACCCTTACTGTTTGATGACCAAGAAGAAAGGGCATATTCTGTGCCTTTGCCAGCATTAGTTCCAACATGGTCTTCTATGTTTCTAGTTACCTTAACAACTCTGCCTTCAGGGAAATAACCTGAAATTGTGGTTAAATAATATTTTTTAGCTGTGGTTGAATAGGTTGACTGAGTATTATAAAAATAAAATTCATTTGCCTCATAGCTAAGTTCACCATAATCTAAAAATGCACTATTTGGTGAATAAGCAGAAAAGCTTAATTTGTAAGCATTAAATGAAACAGTGTTAGAATAGAGTGAATCACCGCGGTTTGTATATTTTAAACTTTTAGTTAAAAATGAATCATCATACTTATTGTTTAAAACATCATATTTTGCTGATGTGTCTATGTTCATTCCAAGATTTGGAACAGCCTTAACCCTTATTTTTCTTGAAGTTGAACCATTTTCTAGCATAGGGTTAAAGCATAGATAGAAAACTTTATCATAAGAAGCTTCTGAGTCTGAGCTTGTTGTTACATCAATTTTGTTATCTGATGATTTTGACATATATACTGCTTTTGCAAAGCCATCAGCATCTCTCCATTCACCAGAAGTTCCACTTCTATATGAAAAACGGAAAGTTCCTTCAAGAGTGGCACCAGCTTTTAAACGAACATAGTTGTTATTTCCATAATAAGCTATTGCACCCGTAGCAATATTCTCGGTTGTTGTGCAAATCTCCAAATTTCTTATATCAACACTAACATGAAGTTGATAAATGTGACCACTTATCCAGAAAGTGTAGTCAGGGAACACGAGGTCATTTAAAGATAAAATTCCATTTGAAGAATTTGTGTTCCAAAATGGGGTGATGCCAGTTTGGTCAAAATTTCTATAAAATTCTGCCTCATTGCCCTTAGAGTCTGAAACTTGCTTTGAATAAATTTCATCTCTATAAAATTCCATAGGCAAAAGGAATGAACCTGTAAATTCATTTTGTGAGCCATCAGAAGTTTTATCGTAATAGGTTAGCGTTACTGCACCAAGCCTATATCTTCCTTCAGCATCAAAGTCTGCCTCATAAGAAGATGAAGTAGCAGAGCAGGCAACAAGAAATATGCCTGAGATTGCAACAAACATTATTGCAAGTGACTTCATGCATCTTGAAAAAATCTTTGAAATTGGGTTCTTTTGTGTTCTTTTCATTGAAAAATCCACCTTATCTTAGTTTGTTCAATAGCAACATTATTCCACGCTATTTATACTCACTAATTTTAGCATAATTTGTCTTTTTTTCAAAATAAATAAAAAGATTTTCCGACACAAAGAAATATGACATAATTTATATTATATATATAATATATAAAAAAATTAGTTATAACAAAATAAGTATCCTTGTAAGTCCGCTTATTGTCGCAAAAAAAATGATATAAAAAAACTTATTTTGTAATAATTTAATAACACTATACTTAATTTTTATGATAAAAATTTGGTCAATTTGTCCATATTTTTACAAAAAATAACAAAAATTCTGTCAGGGATAAAATATTTTAGGTGTTTTTGTATACTAGAATGAAACTATCAGCAGAAATTTTAATTCACATAGGAGAAAATAATGGAAAACTCATTAAAAAAACAATATGATCAAAAATATGATTTAAGGAACAAAGACTTTTCATTAAGTTTTATGGCAAGCAAATTAACTGCCAAAGAAAAATTTAGACTCTGGATAAAAACACTTCTAAGCAGCATAAGAATATTTCCAGAGATATTAAAGACTATTGATAAAATTATTGAAATTCAAGCAACAACAATTTCATTTATGACAGATGTTTATAACTCTTCATGTTCAACATTCTCTCAGGCAGAACAAATTATTGATCTTAGTGAAAGAAAACAATCTGTGCTAAATATATATTTAATGCTTCAAAGCATTTTAAAAAATACAGAAGAAGATGATCATGAATTTTTAGAAAAAAAATTTTTAGACAGGTTAAGCATTAACGAACTTGCAGAAGAGTATGGTGTTTCAACAAGAACAATTTATAGACGAACTGAAAGAATATTAGATTCAATTTGCAAACGCTGCATGCTAAAAAACTGGTCTTTAAAATTTATTGAAAGTCAAGTGAAAGGAGAAACTTGGCTTACTCAAAAATATAAAAGAACAGTTTATGAATATATTAAAAGCGCTGGTCTTGTTTAAAAAATTTTAAAGCAAATCATCATCAGAATCGTATGATGGAAAAATAGGATAAGTAGAATTATCGCTATATTTTGAAGATCTATTTTTTCTAACAAGCGTTGAATTTTTTAAATTATTAATCCTGTCTTTTAAAGAATATTTTTGCTCAATTTGGGTGGCTTCATTTTCAGTTGCAAATTCGCCACTAATTTCATTTTCTGCAAAATCATGACGATTAGACCTGAAATTACGTACATTTTTAACGATTTTATACAAAATTATTGCAAATAACAAAATTACTGGAATGCTAATTAATGCAATAAGCAAGGTCCTTACTGAAGATGAAATTGTTAAGATATTATCATCTCCATCATTTGGCAAAATAGTTTCAGGATTAGATTCTGTGTTTGCAACAATTTCAGAAAGGTTAGTTACGTTTTCACTATAAACATAACCTTCATAAACATTTGTTGAGTTACTTTTTGGTGTGTATGAAACATAATACCAAATATTACTTTCTCCGCCACTTGGAATATCGCCATAAGCAAATGAAATATAATTTACATTTTTTGTGCCTGCAGGAATTGTTGTTAAAACTTTATTATTGCTAGAGGGCGTTGACCAAATTTGTGTGCCAGAGGTTTCTTTAATATCAAATTTTATGTTATCAAGAGTTTTGACTATTGGAATAAACGTTGCAACGACAAGTGTGTCTGTTGAAACATATCCAACATAGGTTCCATACTGAACTCTCATGCAAGCGTCAGATACAACTTCTAAAACACTTACAAAATATGTTTCAGGAATAACAAAATATATATTATTAATGTTGTTATTAAGGTCGTCTGATTTATATAAAACACAACCAGCAGATGCCTTTGCATAAGTTGTTGATTCAGCTTTTGCATATGAAAAATAATTAATTGTTTGTTTTGTTGAAAAACCAAAATAGCTAAACATCATTAATGTTAAACAAAAATAAAATGCTATAAATTTATATAATTTCTTCATACCTTAATTTTAAATTATTTTTATAAATTTATAATGCGAAATATGTCTTATTAATTCAACAAAATAGGTATTTTTAAAAATTATGAATAAAAAAAATATTATTAAACTTTCTAAAGTTATAAATGAGATTTCAAAGAGAAATATTAAGTGCTTATATGAATATAATGCTGGAAATATTGTTCATGAAAAACAACTAGAGTTTCATAAATCAACAAAAAGAAATAGATGGGTGTTTGGGGGGAACAGAACAGGAAAAACTGAATGTGGAGCTGTTGAAACAATTTGGCTTTCACTTGGAATTCATCCATATAAAAAAAACCGAGAACAAACTGAGTGCTGGATTGTAAGCTTATCTAACAGGGTTCAAAAAGAAGTTTCTCAGTCTAAAATTTTAAAATATCTACCAAAGTCATGCATTGTTGAGATTATTATGAATGAAGGTAAGAAGTCTATGCCAGAGAATGGCATAATTGAATGCATTGTGATAAAGAACATTTTTGGAAATCTTAGCAAAATTTGGTTTAAATCCTGTGAAGAAGGAAGAGAAAAATTTCAGGGAACAAGTCTTGACTTTGTTTGGTTTGATGAAGAACCTCCAGAAGATATTTATATGGAATGCAAGATGAGAATTATTGATAGATGTGGAGAACTTTTTGGAACTATGACACCACTTAAAGGACTCTCTTTTATTTACAATGAAATTTATTTAAATGAAAAAAATGACCCTGAGATTTTTTGCCAATTTATGTCATGGGAAGATAACCCTTATTTAGACAAAAAAGAAATTGAAAGACTATCTCTTTCACTTTCATCAGACGAACTTGAAAGTAGAAAGTTTGGAAGATTTTCACTATTTAATTCTGGACTAGTATATCCTGAATTTGATTTAAATATAAACGTTATTGAACCTTTTCAAATTCCAAAAGATTGGCAAGATAACATTTCAATTGACCCTGGCCTCACAAACCCACTTTCATGTCATTTTTATGCAAGAGATTATGATGATAATATTTATGTTGTTGCAGAGCACTATGAAGAAAATAAAACTGTTGAATATCATTCAAAAAAAATAAGTGAAATTGCAAATATTCTTGGATGGAAAAGAAACAAAAATGGTATGCTTGAATCTCTTATTGATAGTGCTGCAAAACAAAGAACTCTTTCATCTCAAAAAAATGTAATTGACTTATTTTATGAAAACAATATTATTGTTAATCCTAATGTTAACAAAGATATTTTAAGCGGAATTTCAAAGGTGAAAACTTATCTGAAAAACATTAATGGAAAGTCTAGACTTTTTATATTTTCTTGCTGCACAAATTTAATACGTGAACTTAAAACTTATAGGTGGGGAGCAGGTGATAATCCCATAAAAAAAGATGACCATTGTTTGGATGAACTTAGATATTATATTATGAGTTTGTGTTCTGAAAAATCTAAGTTTGTTTCTAAAACAGAAATTCAAAAAGACAAGGAAAAACTATTTAACAATTTAAAAAGAAAATGACTATGACAAATTTTGAAAAAAAAGATTTAATTGAAATATTAATAAAAAAGGCATCTGGATTTTATTATGATGAAGTAGTGAATGAATTTGAAAAAACGCAAAATAAACCAAATAACAGTGAAAAATATATAAGTTTTGATTATTTATATCAAAATTTAAATTCATGTGTCACGGATTCAACAATTAATAATAATTCAAATGTTATAATAAAAACATCAGATGAAAAACCAGAATTATCAAAGCAAGACCTTTATAACCTTACTCTTTCTAAAAAGAAAGTTACCACGCATTATATTCCGCCTGATATGCTTGCTATTAAAATTTTGTTTGAAATTTTTGGGGAGAAGGTGAGTGAAAATGAATTAGAAAAATTATCAGATGAAGAATTAATTAATTTAAAAAATAAACTAATAGGAGAAATCAAAAATGAGGATTGCAAAGATTGTTAAAAACATTAGATGCGACACTGTTTTATGCAATAAGTGTGCTGACTTTGAACTCACCATAAATAGCTATAAAGGCAACCTTTATCTTTGTGAAAAATGCTATAAGACAATACAAAATTTATTTAAAAGGACAACTTCAAAAGATGGATAAAAAAGAAAAAAATAAAAAATTTTTTTATGATGAAATTCAGGATCAAATTATTGTTAATTTTGTTAAGCAGGACCTTGTGGAAAGACAAAAAGATAGAAAGCAATTTGAACTAAATTGGGAACTGAATATGAACTTCTTTTTCGGTAATCAATATTGCTATATTTCTGGCAATAACGAAATTTCTGATATTGAAAAAAAATATTATTGGGAGAACCGAGAAGTATATAATCATATTGCTCCAATTATTGAAGCTAGATTATCAAAGCTATCCAAAATAAAACCAAACTTTTCAGTATTATCAAAATATAACTCAAACAACACTTCAACTATACTTGAAAAAACAATTTTACAAAGTGCTTTAGATAATAATTCATTTAGCAGTTTAATTTCATCTGCAACTTATTGGAGTGAAATTACTGGAACTTCTTTTTATAAAATATCATGGGAAAACAACCTTGGTGATATTGTTGGACAAACCGATTGTGGAGTTATAAAAAATGGTGATGTAAAGGTTTCAGTTTGCTCACCATTTGAAATTTATCCAGACTCTAATGGAGCAGAGAATATTGAAGATTGCGAGTCTATTATTGAAGTTAGAAGTGTTCCAGTAAAGTATGTTAATGAAAAGTTTAATACTGATTTTATTGGGAGTGATATTGACCTTTTTGAACTTGGAAATAATACATTTTTGTCTGGTATGTCTGGAAGGAGCAATATAACAAAAATTACACATTCTAAAAAGCATAATCAGGCACTTATTATTGAAAGATATGAAAAGCCATCAATTAAAAATCCAAATGGAAAATTAACAATAGTCTGTGAAGATATTTTAATTTATGATGGAGAACTTCCTTATATTATTGGAAACGGAAATACTAGATCATATCCTTTTATAAAGCAGGTTTCTTCAAAACAAATTGGATGTTTTTGGGGTGCTAGTGTAATTGAACGTTGCATACCAATTCAAAGAACATATAATGCAATTAAAAATAAAAAACACGAATTTATAGAAAGACTTGCTGCTGGAGTTTTGAGTGTTGAAGATGGTTCAGTTGATATTGATAATCTTGAAAGCGATGGTCTTGCACCAGGAAAAATTTTAATTTATAGAAATGGTTCAACTCCGCCTAAGTTTTTAGAAGTAAACGAAATTCCTAGCGAGCTTGAAGATGAAGAGGAAAAACTTATTGAAGAACTTTGCAATGTTAGTTCTGTTAGCGAAGTTATGTCATCTTCAAGCGTTCCTGGAAATATTAATAGTGCTTCAGCATTATCAATTATAATTTCTCAAGACAACTCAAGACTTGCTTTGGTTGCAGAAAATATTCGTCAGGCAATAACCTTTGTTGCAAAAACAATTTTAAGATTATATAAGCAGTATGCAGAAATTTCAAGACTATGTAATTTGACAAATCCTAAGGGGGAATCAAGTGTTGTTTGGTGGAATAAAGACAGCATTAGTTCAGATAATGCATATTTGGATTCTGCGAATGAACTTGATGAAAATGCAGACAAAACTAAGACAAATATTATTTCTTTATATCAGAGCGGCTTTTTTAATGATTCAACTGGGCACACGCCAATTAATATAAAAAATAAAATTTTACTTTCACTTGGAATTTCTAATTTTGACTCTGAAGATGAAATTTTAAAACTACATAAAATTAAAGCAACAAATGAAAATCAAAATATAAAGAACACTTTAAATCCTAGCGATATTGATGATCATAAAATTCACATTAATGAACACATAAAATATTTGCTTATGAATGAGAATACCTCATTAAAAAATGAGGAGATCCAAATGCTCATAAATCACATAAGCATACATAAACAAAAACTAAAGGAAGAGAAATAATGGAAGAAAATATTATAGAACAACCAGTTCCTGAAACTGAAGAAATTTATTCAGAAAATCAAGAAGGCTCTATGCTTGGAAAATTTAAGGATGCAAAAACTTTGCTTGATGCATATAATAGTTTACAATCAGAATTTACTAGAAAATGCCAAAAATTAGCAGAATTTCAAAAAGAAAATGAAGAAAATGCGTTTTTTAATAAATATGATTCTATTGACGATTTTATAAATAGCACAAATGGAAGTGATATTTACAAAGAAGAAATGTTGGAGATTTTAAAAAATGAAGAGATTAATAATCTGCCAAACAAGTATCTAATTGCTTTTAAAATTGCTGAAAATACATCTCGCAAAACTGCAAAACTTTTAAATGACCAAAACTTTATTGACAAAGAAATTTTGAATAATCAAGATATAAAAGAAAAAATTATTTCAAATTATTTGTCTGATTTAAATAATATTTCTCAAGCTCCAAATATCATTTCTGGGAATGCAACATCAGTTTATTTTTCACCAGAAACAAGTAGGCCTACAACAATAAAAGAAGCTAGTGAAATATTTTCTAAAATGCTTAAATAGGAGAATCAATGGTTACTTTATCTACAGCAGACAACGCACTAAAACAAGTTTATCTTGGAGTTGTCTCTAATCAATTAAATACAAATATAAATCCATTACTTGCAAGAATTAATCAAACAACTTCAGACGTTTGGGGAAAGGAAATTAGAAAGCTTGCTCCTTATGGAATTAATGGTGGTATCGGTGCAGGTTCTGAAGATGGACCACTTCCATCATCTGCTTCAAACAGTTATGCACAGTTTGTTTTATCGCTAAAAAATCTTTATGGCAAAATTGAGCTTTCAGACAAAGCCATTCGTGCTTCAGAAAACTCAACAGGTGCTTTTGTTAATCTTTTAAATGATGAAATGGAAGGTTTAATTAAATCTAGTGCTTTTAACTTCGGCAGAATGTTATATGGCGATGGAACTGGACTTCTTGCAAAAATTACTGCAGCAACAACTTCTAGCGTAACAGTTGACAATGTTACTAATCTTATTGAAGGTATGGTTGTTGATATTGTTGATGCAAACGGAGAATCACTTAAGACTGGTGTTAGAATTAAGTCAATTAACAGACTTTCAAAAACTATAAACTTATTTACAAATTCACTTAATGCCGATGATTTCAAAACAGAAGGTGATGGAGTTAAAACCTATTATCTTGTTATTCAAGGCTCTTATGGAAAAGAAATTACTGGTCTTGGTGAAATCTTTAAAACTAGCGGTTCACTTTATGGACTTGATAGGGCAACATTTAGTTGGCTTATTCCAAATATGGTTGATGTTTCAAAAGACTCAGCACCAACTGATATAAGCGATGTTACAATGCAAAAAGCAATTGATGAGCTTGATGAAATTTCTAATAGTCAAGTTGATTTTATTGTTTGTTCAGCAGGCGTTAAACGTAATTATCAAAACTATATGTCATCATTTAGAAGCAATATTAATATTATGCAACTTGATGGTGGTTATACAGCATTGTCTTATAATGGAATACCTCTTCTTTCAGACAGATTTGTTCCGGCAAACACAATGTATTTATTAAATACTAAAGAATTTAATCTCCATCAACTTTGTGATTGGAAGTGGCTTGAAAGTGAAGATGGCAGAGTTATTAAGCAAACTCCTGACAAGCCAACTTATCAAGCAACCCTTGTTAAATATGCAGATATTATTTGCAATAAGCCAAGTGGTCAAGCAAAGATTACTGGAATTAAAGAATCTTAATTTCATTCACTCAGGAGAATTTTATGCTTAACTTAAATAATATTTATGAATATCATGATATGTATAATAAATATAATATCATTAAGAAAATTAATCCAAATTATAAGCTTTGCTTTGATAATCTTAATAAATTATTCATTATAATAAATTCTGCAAATTTTAATGAAGTTTGTATGAAATTTAATAATTTTTCGTTAGATGTTGAGAAAATTTTACAAAAGACACTTATTAAAAACTGTCAAAAATTATTTAAAGAAATTGAAAATTCAAATGAAAAAATTGAAAATTTAAAGTTATCTTGTGCAAAAAATAGGTTGATAGATTCATTATGTGAAACTCAAAAGTATTGTTTGAGAAGCAATAAGATTCTCCCAAGTGATATTAATAAAATTTTAGGAGTAAAAAATGTTTAAAGATTTACTCATTAAATGCTGTAATTTGATTGGAAGAGAAGACCTTTCTTTTGAAATTAAAGCAGTAAATAGACTAGATGAAATTTTAGACAAAAATAATAAAAATGATATTACAAATTTGCTTGGTTATTATAACTATATTATTTGCTCAATTTTTGAAAATTATTTAAAGCTTACTTTTACTGAAAGAGTTACATCCAATTCAAATTCTTTTATAGAATATTTTGTTTTAACTCATCGCTCTGTTGAAATATTAAAACTTGAAGATGAGAATTTTGTTTGCCAAGACTTTATTGTTAAGGCTAATTTTGTTGTTACTCCATGTCCAAATAAAACATATTACATCACTTATAGATACACTCCTGATCTTGTAAAGGATTTTACTGAAAATATTATTTTGCCTAAAGACCTAAATGAGAAAATTTTGATTTATGGAATTGTCAGTGAATTTTTAGCAAGTAAAGGTAAATTTGAGGAAAGTGAATTTTTTAACAATAAATTTTTATATGAAATTTTTAAGCTTAAAACTCATAAGGAGAGAAGACTTAAGTCTACATTTTGCAAATGACAAACTCAACTATAAAAAAATATAGCTTTTATGATTTTGATTTAAAATTTGAAAATTGTTGTTTTAAAAAAAATGAACTTTCTGTTTATGAAGCTAATAATGTTGATATTACTAAAAATTGCATTGAACCATTAAATGCTTTTGAAAACTATCTAGAAATTAATTTTAGTAAAAACAAGATAGAATTATTGAAAGCGAGTGATTTAGAACTATTTAATAACATTAAAATTATTTATCCATATTCTTATCTTGATAAAAACAATTCACTTACAAAAACAAGATATTTTGTGTTGGATGTTCATAATAATTTGTTTGAAATTGATTTTGAAGAGAACAAATTTATAAATCTTAACATTATCTTTGATTCAAAACCAAATTTCTTTATTAATAATCTTAAGCTTTATATTTTTTCAACAAAAGATAAATTTGTTTATTTTGATTGTGATTCAAATGCTATTTTTATGACAGATTATTGTGAAGTAAAAACATTTGCAAAATATCAAGATAATCTATTTTTTGCTACCACTAATGATAGATTTTCAATTTATTATTCAGAAGAAACAGAAATTGAAAATTTGAGTTCCAATCTCAGTATATATAACTCTTATAAACTAAGCTCTGAAAACGGAGAAGTTTTAGAGATTAAAGTATTTAACAACAACATTTATGTTATTCAACAATTTGCAATTTTAAGGTTTACTTTTAACAATGGAAAATTTAATATTGTGTCATTATTTCCAGTTGCTTCAAAAATTAAGGCTAATTCAGTTCAGCAGCTTGATGATTATATTGCTTTTTTAACTTCTTCTGGACTATATGTTTTTGATGGTGCTAATTTAAAAAATGTTTTTACTAATAACCAATTTTGTTTAAAGGCAAATGAATTTATTTCAGTGGCATTTAATGAAAAATATTATCTTCTTGTTAAGGATAAAAATAATTCAAACCTAATTGAATTTAATATATTAAATGGAAAGCTAAATAACTATTATTATGAAAACATAACAGACTTATATGTTATAAAATCTTTTAATGAATATAAATTGCTAATTAGTATTTTAAAAGATAAAAGAGAAGTATTGCAGCTTACAGATAATAACAATAAAGCAGTAAAGAAAAGTGTTAAGTTTAATAGACTTTTATTTGATGACTATTTTTCTAAAATGATTTCAGAAATTTCAATTTATTCTAAGGGAAATTATTCACTCAAAATTTCATCTGAACATGAGTCTAAAACAATAAATGTAAATGAAAATTTAAGGCTAAGAAACTTAGGAATAATAGGTGATTATTTTGAGTTTGAAATTTTTAGTAATGACTATTTTAAAATTGAATCAATAATAATTTCGCTGACATATTTCTCGGAGAAATTATGATTAATAGTTTATCTACACTTGCCAAACAAAATGAAGAATTGCGACAAGAGATTGAATTGTTAAAAAATTCACAATCTCAAGAAAGTAAACTTGCAAATTGTGTTTGTATTAATAAATCTTTTTCCAACCTTGAAGTTATTTTACCAAAGAAAATTATTTTATCAAGACTAAGTTTTAATCAAAGTTCTAGTTTATTTTTTCAAGGTCAAATTAATGTTTTTTCTACAATAAGTGAAGAGATTGAATTTTCACTTATTATTAACACAGTTAGTATACACAAATTTAAAAAAACACTTAATCTTGGAAATAATCAAATTAATATTTTCTGCAATTTTAACCCAATTTTAGATGAAAATGCGGTTATTTATATTAAAATTTCACCAAAAAATCAAAAACCAATTTATTTACAAGATATTTCTTTATTTGTTTGGGGAACAGTTGAAAGTCAAGACAAACCTTACTATCAGACAATTTGCTTAAAAAGTGAATACCTTTTATCGTTTTTATTTAATAACAATATTTATTATAAAATTGTTCCAAATAAAGAAGATGAATTTTGCTTTAATGATTTTCAAAATTTGGAGATTGCTAGTGCTTATTCATTTGCATATTCAAACTTTACAAATAAAATTTATTTATTTAGAGTTAATTTAAATGGAGATCTATTTTACTCAGTTTTAAATGAGAATGAACATTATTTAATGTCAAAAATTTCTGCTGTATCTACAATTTTTTGCAATAATAAAATTTTAGTTTTTTGCATCTCTGAAAACAAATGCTTATATTTTGAAATTGATGAAAATGGAAATATGTTTCTAGTTAAATCACTCAAAGTAAACTATTTAAAATTGAAAAATGTATTTGCATATTTTAATGATAAAAACAATAAAGTTTATATTATTTTAACTGATATAAATAATTCAAACTTCTTAATGGAACAAACTTTAGAAACCTTTAACTTCTCAGATAATCTTAATGCTAGATATGAAGTTTCTATTGAAACGTATGAGGACCTATGATTAGTAAATTACATAATAAAATAGAAATTAAGTGTGCAGAAAAAAAATATGTCTTTTATAACACGATGCTTAAGAGTGTTAAAGATAAAATTAAAAACTTGGAATCTTACTTTAATTATATTAGTTTTGGAGTTGGTCAAAATGATAATACTAATAGCAATTTTAAACTCGGAAGTTTTTTAAAAACATTTCCATTAGAAGATGAAATAATTCAAAGTAATCCCGAAAAAGGGGATATGTTTATAAAAAAATTTGTAGTTATTGATGATACTTCAATTGATCAAATTTTTTTAACAGAAGCAGGCATAACATCTGAACTTGAAAATAACCCAACAATATATAATTATTTTTTATTAAAGTCTGAAGATAATCCTAGTGGAATTGTTAAAGAAAAAAATCAGGAACTGGTTATAACTATTACAATATTTTTAAGACTTATTCCTGATGAAAATTATTATCTTACACTAGGCAATAACAAATTTGTTGAATTGCTTTTAGGACAAGGTGTGATAGAAAAAAATATTTTTGCTGCCAGAGGAAAAAATTTGAGTTTAAATGAACCAATTTATAGAGAAACATTTAATCCCGAAATTAAATTTCCTGCAAGCATTACATTTAATGAAAATGATGAAGAAATAGAAATAAGCTTTAGATTTATTTTAGGAAAAGGAGAAACAAATGAAATTGTTTTGTTTTTTGGAGATAGTCCATTTTTAAGAATAAATGCAAGAGAGTATTATCAAACAATTTATAAAACCATTTCTAAAAGCTCTCAAATTAATCGTGTTATTGACTTAGGCGAAAATGTTAAAACTGCACTAAAGCTTACTGACACAAATGAAAATATAGAAGAAAACAACTTTGTTATTTCTAATTATGCAAATGATTTTGGGGATAAAGTTTCGCTTCCATTCCATAACTTATTTGATAATCAGACTCCAAGATTTTTATCTAAAGATGGAAGTAAAATATTTTTTGTTTCAGATGATAAAGTTTTTGGTTTTATTAATGAAAATTATATAGTTAAAGAACTTAAAATTGAAAATTTGAGTATTAAAAACATAACTAAGGTTATTGCGCTTAATGATATGTTTTTTGTTATTAGTAAGTCTGAACCTTTTGTGTCTGCTTTTATATTAGAAAATAAAAATTATATTAATTTTAAAATTAATTATTCTGGAGAGTTGTTAAGCAAAATTTTGGATATTGATATTACTGAAGGCAAAAATAACTGCATTATGTTTGGTATTATTGATAATGAAGTTAAAAATGCACACGCATTATATTTTTCTAAAAATAATGAGAGTAAAACAATTAATTTTATTAATGAACTTTCTAGTGAAAGAGAGTATGCACATATTCTTGCGATGTATAAAAATAACTTTTCTGATTCACTTTTAATATTTATAAAAATAGGTGAAAATAGTGCAACAACTAGAAATATTTATTACTTTCCTAATCAAACAGTTGATGATGTTTATTCAACTATTGCTTTTCAAATAACGCAAAATGCTAGGGAATTATATGTAAAAAGTAGGGCAATAGTGGTTGAAAAGACTACAAATCCTTCAATTTGGGTTTATTTCTATCCCGAGTGGTTTAAGTATACTTTATCAATTTCAGACAACGAAGAAAATAATTTTATTTCAACAAACCTAAAATATTTAATTAAAAAACATAAGGATTCAACTTATCAAATATTTAATCTTTTAGGCTATAACAATTTAACAGAATTTAAAAATGGATTGCCAATTCAAATTAATCAAAATAAAATTTTGGACTTTGAATTTTTGAATGATACGCTTTTATTTTTTATGGATGATAGCAAAGAACCTATTGTTGCATTTAATCTTTATGAAACCTCTGCAATGCTTGAAAATGTTAATAAGAGTGAAACAAATTATTTGATTGAAACCGAAAATTATAATCTTATTGGAAAAGAAAATGAAGGAGTGGCTGTGACTTTTTCAGCCAAAATTATGCTATGATTTTTTCTAAAAAAATTTATAAACTTGCATCGGGAACTAATGCAACTTTATTTGCAAATGAAGAGCAGAAACTTGAATTTTTTATTTATGATAATATAACTATTAAATTTCTTATGGACGTTAATAACAAACATAAAACAGAAGCAACAAATTTAAATTTAGCATATAATCAAATAACAAAATTAAACAAGGAGCATAGCTGTGTTTGCTATGATAAAAATATTTCAATTATAAGCAATGAAAAACAAAATATTTAAGGATAGACAAATTATTAAATTTGTCAAAATATATAAACTAAACAAAATAATAAAAAGGGGAAACCATGAAATTAAAAGATAGAATCAAAACTTATAATTTTTGGGTTAGCCTTATAAGTGCACTATTTTTAATTATAAACATTATTGGTCAAAAATTTAATTTTCATATAGACGAACTTTTATTTAATGACCTCTTAACTTCTCTTTGTGGAATATTGGTTTTATTGGGTATTATTGCACCACCAACATCACCAAAGCCTGACAAAATTCAAAACCCTAATTTTGAAGATGAATCAAGCACAAAAAAAGATGATACTAATTTTTTGGAGAAAGATGACGAAACAAAATTTGTTGCAGAAACAAATTCAGCAAATGAAAAACCAAAAACTGAGCAAAGTGAAACTATTTATAATGCAAAAGAAGGGAATGAAAGTTCTTTTAATGCTGAAGATGAAAAAACAAATGATGACTTTATAACAGAGCCAGTTTCAACATTTTGTGATGAGACACAAGAAAACATGAGTGAAAATAACAGTGAATTTATTTTTATTAGCACAGAACCTGTAAATGAAACTAAACCTCATGAAAATTTGACTGAAAGTTACGAAGTTAAACCAACTGATGTTGAAATTTAATATTGCACATATAGCTAAATTATAAAAAGGGGAACTTGTTTCTCCTTTTTTTTATAAATTTATTTCTTAAAATTAGATTGTATTAAAAATACTTGATTTATTTAACTTTTATCTATATAATAAAAACAAGATTAAAAGGTTTTTTCTAAATATTTTAATAAATAATTTTCAGGGCGGATTTTTATGTCTTATAAAAATACTATGAAGCTTTTTGCTTCTAACTTTATGCTTGTATGGAAGCAACTTTTATATTTATTTATTGTGGTTGTGGTTTTTGGTGCAATAGCTTATTCTGTATCAATTCCGTTTATTGATCTTTTGAAATCTTGCAATGCAGGTGAGAAGTTCATCTCAATTTTTAAAACCGCTTACAATTCTCCAAGCGAACTATTTTTGTATGTTTCTAATTGCTTTAGAGGAGTTTTTAGTTTAATTTCTGAAAACTTTGGACATATTTATTTAAGTTTAATAGGTTTATTCTTTTTTGGTTTTATATTTCCGTTTGTTTTAATTCAAATGTCAATTTATAACATTAATTCAATTTTGTTTCAAAAACTTACCATGAATATGGAAGCAAACTATTTTCAAAATGGTGTTAAAACTTTAAAGCATTCAATTTTATATGCCTTAACAAACATTTTGTTAAATATACCTTACTTTGCAATATTAGTTTTGTTATTCTTTATTTATCTACAAATTGCAACAACAATTCTTGGTTCAATTTTGGGTTTGGTAGGACTATCAGCTCTGCTTATAATTTTAAGGTCAATCAAAATTTCACTTTTTACTTGTTATACTGGATATATGGTTGAACACAGTTGCAGCCCATTTGTTGCATTTGGAAAGGGAATTGTTTACTTAACCAAACAGTTTTGGAAGGTTTTATCAACAAGCATAATTATGCACCTAACAATAATTTTTGTAATTAGCTTTATTGCTGTCTTTACATTTTTGTCTGGACTTATTGTTTTGATTCCTGCAGCATTTATTTTAATTTCAACATACAATTTGGTTATTTATCAAAACATTAAAGGTGAAAGATATTATCTTGGAAGCAATGTGATTTTTAATCCCGTGCAATATAAAGTTAAAACAAACGAAAGCTTAAATCAAACTAACATTCCAGAAGAAGCAATTGAAATTAGCCCAAAAGCTAAAAATACTAAGAAAAAACGCAAAAATTCAAAATCTAATATTAAAAAATAAGGAAAATTTATGGAAGAAAACAACTTTACTAATCAAAATGAAAATTTAACAGAAGAAAATAATGCTAAAAAATTTAAATCTTCTCATCTTAAAAAGAGAACTTTCTCTGAAAACGAACAAAATGCAGGATCTTATAATGTTGGTGCAAAAAAACAAAATGTCTTATCAGACAACATGAAAGCTGATGCACTAAAAAAATTAAATGAAATTAATGCCGATATAAAACTTGAGCAAATTGAACAACAAGAAATTTTAACAACTAATGCTGGAAAAAGACATCATAAAAATGGCAACTCTAAAGTTAAGGTTATTTTCCTTGGTGGAATTGGAGAAATTGGCAAAAATATTACTGCTATTGAATATGGCGATGACATGATTATTATTGATTGTGGTCTTGCATTTCCTGGCGAAAATATGCCTGGTGTTGATTTGGTTATCCCTGACTTTTCATATATAAAAGAAAATGCTCACAAACTTAAGGGCATTGTTATTACTCATGGTCATGAAGATCATATTGGAAGTTTGGCATATTTGCTTAAAGATGTTAAAGCTCCGATTTATGGAAGTCAAATAACACTTACACTTCTTGATAATAAAATTAGGGAACATAAAATTACTGGAGTTAAAGGTGTTTGCGTTAAACCGGGCTATGTTGTTAGACTTGGGGCTTTTAATGTTGAATTTGTTAAAGTTAACCACTCAATACCTGGTGCGTTTGCACTTTCAATAGATTCGCCAGCAGGAATAATTTTTCATACTGGTGACTTTAAGATTGACTATGAACCTATTGATGGAGAAGTTATTGACCTTCCTAGAATTGCGGAAATTGGAAAAAAAGGTGTTACTTTACTTTTATGTGAAAGCACAAATGTTGAACGTTCTGGCTATACACTTTCTGAAAAAAGAGTAGGTGAGACCCTTGAAACAATTTTTACTGAGCACGCTGAAAGAAGACTTTTTGTTGCAACATTCTCAAGTAACCTTTATCGTGTTGCTCAAATTATTGAGCTTGCAATTAAATATAAAAGAAGAGTAGCTGTTGTTGGAAGAAGCAT
The DNA here is from genome assembly GCA_948434855.1 of uncultured Clostridia bacterium. GTDB lineage: Bacteria > Bacillota > Clostridia > Christensenellales > UBA1242 > RGIG1681. The sequence goes on from CAOJFR010000021.1 coordinate 19,180, forward strand.
GATAAACAACATTGAAGCTGGAATGAAGATTGGTGCATTTAAATTTGATAAAAATGTGTTTATAGATGTTGAAAAAATTGCCTCACTAGATGACAAAAATGTTCTCGTTCTTTCAACCGGAAGCCAAGGTGAACCAAGAAGTGCACTTTCTAGGTTAGCAAATGGTGAATTTAGCAGAATTGAAATTGGTGAAAACGACACAGTTATATTCTCAAGCTCTCCAATTCCTGGTAATGAAAACATGATTAATAATGTAATTAACAACTTATATAAAAAGGGTGCTATTGTTGTTTCTGAAGATGTTCACACTTCTGGACACGCTTGCCAAGAAGAACTTAAAATTATGCACAACCTCTTAAAACCAAAATTCTTTATTCCTGTGCATGGTGAATATCGTCATTTAAAAGAACACATTTTGCTTGCTGAAAAACTTGGAATGCCAAAGGTTAATTGTCTTATTCCAGAAATTGGTAATGTTGTTGAGCTTACCAAAAATACAATGGCATTTAAGGGAAATGTTCAGGCAGGTGAACAACTTGTTGATGGTCTTGGAATTGGCGATGCCAGCAGCGTTGTGCTTAGAGATAGAAAACTTTTATCAGAAGATGGTCTTGTTATTGTGGTTATGGGCGTAAATGATTCAACAGGCGAGCTTATTAATGAACCATATTTAATTACTCGTGGATTTATTTATAATGACGAGGCAGATAAAATTGTTGAAGAAGCAAAAGAGGTTTTGCATGACACAATTGCAGCAATGAATTTCCGTGAAAATCATGATTGGAACGATATTAGAAATTCTATCAGAAAACCACTTAGAAATTTCTTCTATAAACGAACAATGAGAACCCCTATGATTTTACCAATAATATTTAGAGTGTAGAATGGAATTAATTAATATTGAAACAAATGCAAAACAATATGGTGTTCCGATAATAAGAACAAAAAGTCATGAAATTTTAGCAAGACTTGTAAATGAAAATAAACCACTCCATATTCTTGAAATTGGAACGGCAGTTGGATATAGTGCAATAACTATGCTAGAAAATTGCTTGGGTGATATAATTACAATTGAACATAACAAAGAATATGCAAAAATTGCTAAACAAAATCTTAGAAATGCAAAACTTGCATCACGTGCAAAAATTGTTATTGGTGATTGCATGGTAATTTTAGCCAAGATGATTGCAAGCAAAAAATATGATAACTATTTTGATTTTATATTTTTAGATGGTCCCAAAGCACAATATAATTCAATGCTTAATTTGCTTATTTTAATGCTAAAAGACAATGGAGTTTTTGTTGCAGATAATGTGCTTTTTAGAGGTTATGTTTTAGGTGATGCAAAAGCTCCAACAAAACGCTATAAAACAATAGTTAAAAGATTAAATGAATTTATAGAAAACTGCAAAAATTGCCCAGATTTAGTTGAATTTTCAT
>CAOJFR010000022.1 GCA_948434855.1 uncultured Clostridia bacterium
ACTAAAACTCTCACTCTTCGTTTTTTTGTCGTGCTCACTCACATCTAACGCTCCACCAAAATAGTTATTAGCTCTGTTTGGCTTAATCTCTTCCCTTGCTCTGCCAATCACAAAGTCGCCGGCATCAATGTTTTTTGTAATAGTTGTTCCCGCACAAACATATGCCCCATCACCAATGGTTACTGGTGCAATAATATTAACATTAGAGCCAATAAAAACGCCATCACCAACAAAAGTTTTTTGCTTAACTTTTCCGTTATAGTTCACAAAAATAACTCCACAACCAATGTTGCAGTTTTTTCCAACCTTGGCATCACCAACATAAGCAAGATGAGCAAGTTTGCTGTGCGTGCCAATTTCTGCATTTTTAACTTCACAAAAGTTGCCAACCCTAACATGACCCCTAATTTTTGCACCAGACCTTAAATGTGCAAAAGGACCAACACTTGCACAAACTCCCACCTCACTGTTTTCAATGTGCGAAGAATAAAGCTTAGCCCCCTTTCCAATAACAGAATTAACAATATAGTTGTTAGGATAAATGGTCACGTTGTCACCAATAAACGTATTTCCTTCAATTCTGTTGTTTTCATAAATAATCACATTTTCGCCAAGCTTAACTTTATCATCAATAAAAACAGACGATTTATCCTTAATAACAACATTATTTCGCTTCATAAAACACCTCTGGTGTATTATATGAAAAAGCATAAAATTATGTTTTAAAATTAAAATTAGTGATATAATTATTACTAATAAGGCTTGTAAACGCTGAAAAACACGATATTTTTATAAAATATAATAAAAATATTTTGCAAGAATAAAAAATTATGTTAAACTGAATATAGTAGGTAAACAAAAACAAAAATTTTTTAGGAGGTTTTACTTATGAACAAAAATGAATTTTTAAGAAATATAGCAGACAAAACAGAGTCTACAATCAAAGATGCAACCGCATTTTTTGATGCAATGGTAGAAACAATCAGAGAATCAATGCTTGCTGACGAAAAGATTACTCTAGTTGGCTTTGGAACATTCCAAGCAAAACACAAAAAAGCAAGCGTTCACCAAAACCCACAAAAACCAGGTGAAACAATCACAGTAAAAGCATGCAAAGCGCCATCACTCAAATTTGGCAAAAGCTTCAAAGATTCTCTTAACTAATAAATAAAACTAATAATAAAAACCCCACCAAAATTTTGGTGAGGTTTTTTATTAGCACTTAAAAAATTTATAATTAAATTATTAAACTCATGTTCATAGCATTTAAATTAATATATTAATCTAAAATCATAATAATCGCCATCAAAAGTAAACTCTTCATTAGGTGAAATTTGTTGTCCATTAATTGTTAAAATGCCCATGCTTTGGTCATAATCAAATCTTAAAGTTTCACCATAATAAACTTTAAATGGATTTCTATTGCCACCAAAAGCACTATAAACTAAGCACTCATCTCCCCTATAAATTCTTCCATAATATCCGCCAAAAGAAGTAGGATCAACCAAAAAATACTCTTTTTCTTTGTAAATATTATATTCGCCTTCTTCTGATTTTGTAAAAGCACTGCCATTTAAATAAATATTAGAGCCATCATCAACAGATTTTAAAACACGAATAGTCGTAGCATTTTTTCCAAAAATTTCATTTTCCATAGAATTTTCTGTAGACTTCAAAATAATTGAATATACATAAGAGTTGTTTACTATAATAAGCTTTAAATTCTCGCAACTAAATGCACCTGTTCCAATAAATGTAACAGCTTGCGGAATATTAATTTCTTTTAATCCAACGTTTGAAAAGGCAGCATCTTCTATTCGTGTTACACTATTTGGAATTATAATTTCAGTCAAGCTTTGGCAGTTATAGAACACAGAATGACTAATAACCTGTAGTCCTTCGCTCAGCTCAACATTGGTCAAACTCACACATTCAAAAAATGCATTCATGCCAATGCTAATAACGCTTGACGGAATAATAACTGAATTTAAATTTCTACAACCTGAAAAAGCACTTTCACCTATCGTTACAATTCCATGCGGAATCACAATTTCAGTAAAATTATTGTCACAAAATGCCAATTCTCCAATTGAAGTTACTGAGCCATCTGACGGAATTATTGTCGTTCCAAGAACTAATGTTTTAGTGGTTTTATTAATAATTGCATTAACTTCGTTTCCTGACAAATCTCTGCTTGTAAAAATTTTGTTTTCCTTAGAAACAATTATTGTGTCAAGATTATTACATCCATAAAGTGCATATTCCCTTATACTAGTAATACTGCTTGGAATTATAATAGAGGTTAAACTGCTGCAAGCTTGCAACATGCCCCTGCTAATAGATTTTAATCCATTTCCAATCACAAAAGAACTTAAACTTGTGCAATTATCAAAAGCATACATTCCAATACTTTTCACACTATCTGGAATTTCAACCGAAGTTAAGCTATAGCAATATTGAAAAGCTGAATTATAAATAAATTTGCAATTTTCATTAATTTCAATGTTCACTATTTCATTTGATACCGCTCCAATCAGCATCAAGTATGGATTATTTTTATTGCCAATATATTTTCCGTTATCATAAATATTGCAAGTTAAAGCATCCACATTATTAATCCAAAAGTCATCACCAACTCCAACAACTTCTTTTCCCTTATAAGTTTCAGGTATCACTAAATTTGGCTCCGAATTATTGCACCTCACAAGTTCATATCCACCATCACATTCAGCAAACTCTAAATATGGATACAAATATGTTCCAACAAATGTTATTTTAACATCACCAGAAACACTATAAATATCACCACTAACTAGGGTTGCACCATAAACTACAAACGACTCCACATCATAGTCTTCATAATATTTAATTGTAAGTTGGTCACCATAATAAATTGGACTTTCACTTGTTAATTGCTTGCCATTTCTAACAACACAAACTTCATCTGGAATACTTCCCAAACTAAATCTCTGCAATTCAATAACATTATAAGTTATAGTCAAATCCCCATTGGCAACAAGTTCAATTTCATAATAAACTTGGTCATCTTCAACATAACGATACATCTCTGTTAAAACATCAATGGTTTCTCCGTTGCTGGCTTTAACTTTAAACTCAATTATATCTTTTCCCAAAGCTTGATTAGCTCTAAGACGAACCTTTGAACCATAATGATATGTATCATTTAATGTGACTAATTTGTCACCCACTTTAACTGTTATGTCGCTTTGATTATTACTATTAATAAAACCAATTCTATATTCTTTCATAATAGTTCTAAATTCAGGATGGATGTTTAAATCACTTGTTATTTCGTTTAGGTTTACTTGTTCGTTTCTCTCATTAAACCAGCCTTTAAACTCATAGGTTGCAAAATCGTCTTCCGCTTTGCTTGGTGCAACCAAACTTATGCTATCTTTATAAGACACTTCCATGCTATCTAACAATGTTACTTTATCTTCTGCAAAAATGTTAACTTTATATGTTATTGCTGTAAATTCAATATATATTTTAGCATCTGATGAAACAATTTCACCATCCAAATATTGTTCCGTTCTCTCTGCATTTTTGTATATACCTGTAATTGTATATCCATCTATTGCCTTAAGCAAACTTTTAAGTTCATTAATAGTTGTTCCCTTTTCAATACTAAGGCTATAGTCCGGAACAGATTCATGCCCTGTGCTGACAATAATATTATATTTGTTAGATTCACTTCCGCTTGCTCCAGCATTACCACCATTTCCACCAGAAAGTGTAAGCGCTGTTGGCACTGCGATTGCTGCAACTGCAACAATGGTGGCCACACCAATAACAACTTTCTTTGTTTTTCCATTTCCTCTTGTCTTGTTTTCCATGGGTTTCCTCCTATATTATCTTTTGATTATTTTGCTTTTATTATGCTTTACGTTACCGCAATTATTGCCTACATTATACGCCCCCCCCCCCCGACAAATTTCAAGTGGTTCGGCTCAATTTTGCTGTATTTATTTCATATTTTCATGATATTTCATCTTAATTATAACATTTTTGCATATTTTTTGGATTAAACTGCGTTTTCGCAGTCATTAATATAATAAAAATTTTGTCCAATAAAAAAATCACTATTTTATGGTGATTTTTTTAAATAAACATATTAAGTTTTTTAGCCTTTTAAAAATTCATTAATTTTTTCAACAACCAAATCAGCGTCCAAACCATGAACCATGCAAGCTTCTTCCAAAGTTTCCATTTGGCTCATCGGACATCCAAGACAATGTAAACCAAATCCAAGCAAAACATCTTTCACATTTGGATTAAGCGACAACACTTCGCCAATTTGTGTTTGTTTGTTAACTTCAACTGTTTTCTTTCTCATATTAAATGCTCTCCTTATATTTGTTCATTGCATCAAGAAGCGTTTTAAGTTCTTTTTCAACTCTTTTTGATTGACTTGCAGAAAGACCTTCTTCGCTTTTTCTCATAAGCTTTTCTGCTCTAAGTAAAACTGTCTCAAACTCTTCATCATTTTTAATTGTAACATTTTCATCAAAAATTTGTTTTGCAGGTCTGCCCCTTTTCCCCTTGACTGCACCGCTTGTTGCTGCAATAGCGTTTGCCTTTGGTTCAGGTTTTTTCTCTTCAACAACAACTGGTTTTGCTTCAGGTTCTTTAACTGGTTTTGCTGTTTCATAAGCTTCAGAAGCAATCCTTTCTTCAGCTTTTGGTTGGACAGGTCTATTAATTTCAACTGGCTTAATCTGAACCTCTGGCTTTGGCTTTAAAGTCACATTAGCACTCTGTGATTCAACATTTTCTCTTTCTGGCTTTAAAACAACTTCTACGCTAGCAGGCTTGTTAACTGCTTCAGCGGGCTTGCTTTGACGAATAACAGGTCTCTTTGTGAGTGGCTTAACAGATTTAATTTTTTCTAGCTGTTCCTGTGTGGTTTTATCATTTTTGCCATTAAATCCGCCATAAAAATTTCCCTGAGAGGCTAAGCCTGAGCCAAACGGATCAGTATCCAAATTTGACCCCTTTAAATTTAAAAAGTTGCTCATTTGATTTGACCTATTGTTTGCTGAGCTTTGCACATTATTATATTTTGAACCTGCAGCCGCATTATTATTCAGCTGAGTTTTATTTGATGCAAAGTTAGACTTTGTAATTGTATTTTTTTCTGATTGTGCAAGTTTTTCTCTGAGCGATTTATGAGAAACCCCCACACTTCTATTATTTTCTTTAATAACAGGCTTTGGTTCAGATTTTGCAGGGCTATCGGTTTTAAACATTTCAACCAAGCTTGCAATTTCATCATCTTCTGTTTTTGTTTCATTTTTTTGCCAAGCGGCTTTTTCAGAATCATTAAATTCATTGTTTTGAGAGCCACTTTTTAGGTGGCTTAAACTGGGTGTATCCTCGCTTACTTTAACATTTTGCGTTGTTGGCTGATCATTTTTCAAATCAAAGCTTCCAAATCCAGCAAAAACATCATCTGAAACCTCTTCAGTTTCAGCAGTTTTTTCATCCATTTCATTTGCTCTATTTTGTGTTAAAATTTCATCTTTAACAAATACATTGTTTGGCTTAGCTTCATCCTTGTCATCCTTAATTTCAAAATCACTATCCACATCAATAAAAGGAAGTGCTGAAGAGCTTGATGCGGTTGGAACTTCATTAACAAGTTTTTCAACATCAATATTTTTCTTTTTAAAGAAATCATAATCATCTAAGGTTTTTTCTGGTTCTGTACTTTTTTCTTCCTTAGCCGCAGTTTCTTCCAACTTAGCATTCTCAGTTTCTGTTAAGTTTTCTGTCTCTGCTTCTTGTTGAGGTTCTACTTTTTCAAGAGAATCCTCATCATTTTTTACAGTTAAAGTTTCAGAAGCTTTTTCTTCTGACGCAAAAACCATTTGTGCTTTAGAACCATATTTTTCATCAAGTGCATCAACAAGTTCATTAAATTTTTCAACATCAATCTTATAAAATTGTTGCTGCGTAGATGTATATAAAAAGTAAAATAGCCTAATAACAACAAAATAAATTAATGGCAAAATTGCAATTTCAGCAACAAGAGTGCCAGTTAAAACTTTGTCTGCTCCAAGATAAGCAAAGTTCATCAAAAGCAAAAATAGTGATGTAACCAAAATATAAGCTCTCATGAAAGATTTTCCATGATTAAAAATTCCGCCAGTCACTTCGCTATCTAAGGCATTAGACTTTGAAATGTAGTTAGATGGAAAACCAGCACCATTTCTTTTAAAAGTTTTAATGCCAGCATAAAGTCCTGAAGAAATTTTTCTAGACTTTTCCATAATAATGTTAAAGTTTTCTTCACTCTTTTCATTCTTATTTACAAATTTTCTCAATTTGTCGCATCTTTTATAAAACTTGCGACCAAAACTAAATGCCACAGCCAAAAATACCCATAGCAAATATATGCCAAGACCAGTTAATGCAGAAAGAATCATAATTTTGTTTGTGATCAATCCAACAAAAAGCCTTAGGACAACTAAAATATAATCGTATACCACAAATATATCCCCCAAATAAATTTACGATTTAAATATATCATAAAAGCTTAGGTTTTACCTAACAAATTAAGCATTTTTTTAAATTTCCAATAATTTTTGCTCGTCTATAAAACAAATAAGCTTTTGAGTTACAACTCTTCCAAAAGCACGGCTAATTGCATCAGCATAACAATTAAGCTGAAAATTATAGCTCCTTAATTTTTCGTCAGACGATTTTCCTGTTTTATAATCCAAAATTATCAGCTCTTCTTTGCCAACTAAAATCAGGTCAACAACACCCTGCAAAATCATTTCTCCACCATCACGGTTTTCACCCAAAAGTGTTGACGGAACCTTTGCAAAAAATTCTCGCTCTTTTATAACCCTATATTTTCCTGCAATATTTTTAAATAGCGGAAGGCTTAACACTGCCAAAATTTTTTCTTTTAAAATTAAATCAGAATATTCTTTTGGCAGGTTTTCCAAAATTTCACTAACTTGTTTTTCAACATTTTGCAAATCAAAAAAATCAATTTTTTCAAAAACTTTGTGATATGCCGTTCCACGCTCTGCCGAAGATTTAACAAACTCTTCGCTAAGCTTTTCCATTCTGCTTTCATATTCATCATCAATGTCAAAATTAGAAATTTTCAAAATTTTTGACACAGATGTTTTTAGCGGAACATTAGCCAAACTTTCATAGCCATATTTAAATTCAATAGGCTTGTTATTTTCATTTAAATTTCCCTTGCCGTTTAACAAAAGTTGCTTAATTTGCTTTTTGCATGAACCTTCAAAATCTGAAATTAAGTAGGTTTCAAAATTCAAATTTTCATCATGCTTTCCACTAAGCTCAGAAAAAATTATTGGCTCAAACCAATTTATATAAGCTGACGGCCTTTCAGGAAACTCCGCCTGAATTGTCTCTGAATTTTTTGAACAAATCACAAACAATTTTTCTTTAGCTCTTGTCAGTGCAACATATAAAACACGTTGTTGTTCTTCAGCAATTTTTCGCCTTTCAATCATCCTTATCCAAGAAATTGGAATGCAAGATTTTTGAGTCCTTTTTTCTGAATCAAAATAGTTAAGTCCAACTCCAAAGTTTTTGTTAAAAAGAAGTTTGCCTCTAGCTGATGCAAAATTAATTTTGCCTTGAACGTTTATAACAAAAACATACTTAAATTCAATACCCTTAGACTTGTGAACAGTCATCAGGCTAACTGCATCTCCGCCGCATTCGTTTTCATGAACAAATGAAAAATCTCCCATTTCAATAAAAAATTCATAAACGCCCTTTGCTGGAAGCCTGCTAATAAATTTATCAATTTCTTCATTAATTTTAACGCCATCAACTAAAAGCAAATTTATTTCATTTAATTTAAACTCTTCAATAATTTTTTTAAGCATTTCAGAAATGCTATAAATGCCTGCATAAAACTTAAATTTATTTAATAAATTGTAAAAATTCTCAATTTTTGAAATTAAATTAGCATTTTTAAGATTTTTATACTCAGAAAGTGCATCTACAAACTTTAGTTTTTTATTAAGCATTCTAATTTCTGCAAGTTCGCTGTCAGAAAAGTTAAATAACTTGCTTTTTAACACCTTAAACAGCAAAAAGTCATCAACGCAAAATGACGCAAGCTTGGCAAAGTTAACAAGTTCCTGAATATAATTTCGGCTCATCATATCATACTTATCGTCAGCAGAAATTGGAAGACCTAGACTGTTAAGCTCTTCAATAAATTTTGCTGTTTTTGCATTTCTAGAAAAAACCAAAACTGCAAAATCTGAAAAGGTTGCATTTTTATCTTCGCTCATAATTTCAACAATTTTGCTTGCAACAAGCTTTGCTTCACACACAATGCTGGCAGTATCAATGTCAACAGTTTGTTCATGATTTTTAACAGAATAAACTTGGTTTCTCCAAACCTCTTGAGACTTTTCTTTTGCTGTGTCAATAAAGCAAATGTTTGCACTGTTTTGCCTATCATAATTATTTTCACCAGCAATAAAACAAGATTCTTTTGCATAGTCAATTTCACCAAAATTTTCAGTCATAACACCAGAAAAAACTCTGTCAACAAACTTCAAAATATTCTTGTCACTTCTAAAATTTGAGTTCAGTTTTATTGCTCTGCAAAACTCTTTTCCTGAAGAATATTGCCTATATTTTTGCAAAAATATTTCAGGGTCACAAAGCCTAAATCTATAAATGCTTTGCTTCAAATCACCAACCAAAAACAAATTGTTTTCACCGGCAATCATGCTTATAATTTTTTCCTGAACGGCATTAATGTCTTGATATTCATCAACAAAAATATATCTATACTTTTCTTTAACAGTTTTCAAAATTTCTTTGTTTTGCAAAATTTTATAAGCAAATTTTTCAAGGTCATTAAAATCTAATCCATTAACTTCTCTTTTAAGTTTTGCATAAATTTCCTGAAACATTATTGTTAAATTAAAAAGTTTAACAACATCAGCCTTCGCTTTTTTCATGCCAAAAGCAAGCTCACTTTCATCTGACGAAACAAAGTTCTCTTTAAAGTTTTCAATTTCTGACTTAATTTTTTTATTCAAAAAGATTGCCTTCTCAGAAAGGTGCTGATGTTCTTTGGCAACAACCGGAAGGTTGTCAAAAACAATTTCAAAAGCAGCCTTTGCATTGCTCAAAAATCCAGCACTCGTTTTAATGGCTCTAATTTTGCTGCTAAGATTAATAAAGTGGTTATAATATTTTTCTGAGCCAGCTTCTAAACAAATTTTTGCAAACTCATCTGCCTCTTTAGCAAGCGAAACCACTCTTAAAGAAACATAGCTATTAATGTGGTTTGCACAAACATTTTTGTTTAGGTCAAAATTATATGAAGCAAGCAACGTTTCATCAAACCAAGCCTTGCCATCAATATGAGAATCAAGATATTCAGAAAATTTAATAATTGTCTGCCTAAATTCTGAATCTTGTCTGTTTTTGCTAAAGATATCCAAAACTTCAAAAAAGTCTGCATCGTCTTCTTTTTCTTTTTTTTCTATCAGCAAGTCTAGTGCCCTATTTTTAAAATAGTGCGATTCCAACTCGTCAACAATATGATAATTAGGGTCTACCTGAATTTCATAAAAATAAGAAGAAACTAATCGTGAATAAAAACTGTGAAGGTCAGAAATATCACTGGTTGCAACAGCATCAATTTGTTCAAGCACAAAGTCGCTCTGTTCGCATTCCATAAGTTTGTTTACAATTTTTTTCTTCATGTCGTCAGCACTGGTCTTGGTGAATGTAACAATCAAAAAATTTGTTATAGGAACTTTTTCTTTAATCACAAGGTCAACAATTCGCTTTGTCATAGTAAAAGTTTTTCCACTTCCTGCAGACGCACTAACAAGCAAATTATTGCCTCTGTCTTCAATCGCAGCACTTTGTTCTTCCGTCCATTTAATTGTTTCCATTTTCACCTCCAAGTTCAAAGCTTAGCTCATCAACTTTTTTGCCAGAAATTCTGCCAAGTGAAAATCTTGCCTTAGAAAGCCCACAAAAGCCCGAAAGCTTGCAGGTTTTGCAAGATTGTGGTTCATCGCCGCCACCAGCATCTGCCACAGGAGAAGGCTCAATATATCCAGACAAAATTTCATTGCAAGCAGTTTCACAAAGCACTTTAACATAGTCACTAAAGTTTTTAAGCTCAGCATCAGAATATCTTGCACCTCTGCCACCAAAAGAAATTTCTCCAGTTTTGCTATTAAACTTTATCGTAACAGGAACGATGCTGCTTTGAGTGTTTTCCTCAGACAATGAGCTGTCCATGTTTTTAACCACATCAATATCATCCAAAATAAATCCTGAAAGCTTATAATTTTTAATTAGGTCTTTTTCGCTTTCAGCATAATCGCTGTGCACAGGAAAATAAAATACCCCAGCAATCTTTTTGCCTTCTGCAGAAACCGCCTGCAAATATGCTGCAAGCTGAATTTTTTGTCCCCTAAACACTAAGGCAAGGTCATTTTTTACGCTTCCAGTTTTATAATCAATAATTCTAACAAAATCACCAAAACTATCAATCCTATCAATTTTCCCCTCAAGCTTAATAGTTTTATCACCCAAAACATTCAAACAGATTGCCTTATCTCCACCAAAAACATATTCAGTTTCAGCAAGCTTAAAGTTGCTGCAAGATTGTTCATACAAAATATATTTTGCAAGTCTAACGCATTCTTTGTTTAAAGACAAAATGAGCGCTTTATTTTTTGTGGCATTAAATCCATTTTCTTCAGTAGCAATGCAAACAAGTTTGTTAACTTGTACTTCAAGTTCTTTTTCTGAAAGCATGGCATATTTTTTTATATCCTTTCCAAACAGCTCAACAACCCTGTGAATAATGGTTCCAATGTCTGGCAAATTAAGTTTTGAATCCTTGCTCTCCTTAAGCCTCAAACCATATAAAGCAAAAAACTTATAAGGGCAATCAAAATAAGTCTGAAGCTGGCTTATGCTTGTTTTTTCTCCAGAAAAATAAAGCTGTTTCACAAAGTCATTTTCAAACTTTGGCTCAGAAAATTCCAAGCTGTTTAAATATTCATTAAAAGGTTTGCTTAAATTGCCATAAATTTTTTCATAAGTTTTATTAACGTCCAAAAGATTAATTTTGTCATTTAAAAACTCATTAACCTCATTGGCAAACTTTTTTTCCAAAATATCATAGTTAACAAAACTGTCAGCAGTGTAACTTTTTATTTTTATTTCTTCTCCAAAAATTTCAATAAGCTTTAAAACAATTCTGGCAACTTTGTTGTTTTTTCCACTTTCAGATTTTTGGCTATAGCTTATAAAAAGTTTTTCAGTTGGTTCCAATAAGCTTTCATAAACTCTAAAGTTTTCACGACGATTAATATCTTTTGCAGATGGCTCAATTTTTTTGCCAATAATTTGTTTTGCCTGTTCAAGTTCTCCATCTAAAATAATTCCGCTATCATTAATTTTTTTTGGAAACTCTCCATCACTGGCACCAACAATAAAAAGGTCTTTAATGTCATAAAATCCATCCGTATTTTCCTGAACCACCACACAATCAACTGACACTGGAGCAATATTAATTTTTGCCGCAGAAAGTCCAGATAAAAACACACCCAAAAACTCATCAGCCGAAAATTCCGTTTGCCCCAAAAATGCATCAAGTTGCAAACAAAATTTTTCTATCTTTGCAAAAATACAATCCGTAATTTCAGCATCAACCAAAAGATTCTGTTCTCTTTCACTCACAGCAATTTCATTTAATTTTAATTTAGCATCAAACTTTTCAAATAAAAATTTTAGTGCCAAAATATAGTCAGCAGCAAATTTTGCATTTTGAAGCTTTTTATTAAAATCTGCAAAAAACTCTCTAAATTTCAATAAATCCGCTTGCAAAACGCTTAATTTTTCCAAAAATTCACAGTTATTTTCACTTTCGTCGCTCTTGGCCTTTTCATAATAAGTTCTATATTTTTCAATATATTTTTCATCAGGCTCTTTCATAAACTCCAAATAGTTTGTCCCAGTTTCAGAAACATAATTAAATAGCTCTGAAAAATCATTGCAGGCAAAAAGAGGTGAAGAAATAAACTTTAACACCTTTTCAGCTGAAAAACGTGATAAGCAAACTTCAAAGGCAAAATTAATAAACCTCACAAAAAAGTGTGAACTAATAACTTCGCCAGAGTTCGCAAAATAAGGAATTTTATAAAGCTCAAAACTCTGCTTAACCACAGGCAAATCCGCTTCTGCATTATTAATCAAAACGCCAATGTCTTTAAATCTTTTTCCCTCTCTAACAAGCGAAATAATTTGGCTAGCAACAAAATCGCACTCCTGTTTTTTTGTGCGTGCTTCAAAAAAGAAAACATTTCCCTTTGTCTCAGCAATGTGTTTTTCAGAAGAAAAGGCATAGTTTTGAATATTATAAAAATCTGCCGATTTAAAATCTTTAACAAATTTTGGAACATAAGGAAACCTTAGTTCATCTGCAATGTGTTTAAATTTAAAATATAATTCATTGTTTTGAATATGCCTGTTTTTTCTGTTTTCATTAAAATAAACCGATGAAAAAATAATAGACTTAGCATTTACAGCAAGGTCTTTTAAAACCCTCTGCATTTCAGTTGTAATGTTGTCAAAGCCAACAATATAAATATCAGAGTCATGAATCAATTCGCTATTTTTTGAAAAGTCAGACAAAAGTGACAGCCTGCCAAAGTCGTCATAAAGTTCATTTCCAAGAGCCTTTTCATATTCAGAATAAATTAAAATAATGTCTGCCAGCTTAACTTTAAGAGAACCCCTTTCAGACTGCATTGCAAGTTCAAGGTCTTTTGCAGAAACTTCACTAGACTTTAGCTGAGCAATGGTCTCATACATTTTTTCAGCAAAACCAATTGTTTTTGCTGTTTTTTTATAGCATGAAAGTTTAGAAATATTATCATAAATAATTTTTCTAAGCAGCATAACGCAGGCTTGTTTGCCAACAAACTTTTCAGGGTCAAATCCACCAAGCCTGTCCAAAAGCCTAACAAAGCTATAAACATAAACATTGGCAAAGCTTCCCCTGCTAGAAAGATTTAAAAGTTCTTTTTCAATAATAATAGATTTTGTTTCAGGCACAATAACAATATGAGAGCCAAAAATATCGCTCTCAGCATTTTTTGCAATGGTTTTAAGAGTTGCAGTTGTTGCACCCTTGGTTGTATCTGACAAAATAAAATCTATCTTCATTTGTATCTCCAACTTTATTTTACACTTTTTTTATTTATATTTCAACAACAATTTGAATTAAAAATTCAGGTTGTTGTTGACTATTTTTTCGCAATACTTTAAACTGATAATAGGAGAACACTAATGGAATGGTATATTGTTTATATAGTAATGTCATTATTAATAATTCCTTGCCTAATTCTTGGCAGCTTCAGCAATGCAAGGGTAAACGCAGTTTTTGATAAAAGCTCTAAAATTTTATCAAGAAAAGGCATAACCTCGTGTGAGCTGGCAGAACAAATGCTGTCTCACGCGGGCATAGATGATGTTTCTATTGCAGAAATAAATGGAAAACTTTCAGATTGCTACGACTCTAAACATAAGGTTGTAAAACTTTCAACCAGCGTCATAAGGTCATCATCAGTTGCAGCACTTGGCATAACTGCTCACGAAATTGGTCACGCTGTTCAAGACCATAAAAAAATGTGGCTGTTTAGATTCAGGCAAACATTTGTGCCAATAGTAAATTTGGTTTCAAGAGCCTTTGTTCCATTAATTGTTGTAGGAACTCTTCTTAGCTTTGCATTTTATTTGCCAATGGTTGGAAACATAATCTGCTGGATTAGTGCAGGGCTTTATGGCTTAAGTTTTTTGTTTTATTTAATCACATTGCCGCTAGAGCGTGATGCATCAAAAAAAGCACTTCAATTGCTTGAAGAGTTAAATGCCCTCGATAATGATGAGCTATACACTGCAAAAGCGGTGCTAAGAACGGCACTATACACCTATCTTTCAGCATTCACAATATCACTGGTATATTTCCTTAAAGCGCTAAGTTTTGCTTTCATGGTTGCAGGCGAAAGGGACAGATAAAAAAAGAGCGACCCCGCTCTTTTTTTTATTCTCTTGTCCAAACAGAGGCATTATAAGTTGATACCAAATAAGTTGCATTTTGTGAAGTATTAGTCAAATTAACTATAACATCTCCTGCCTTCCATCCACTTGTGTTAGCAAAGCTAACAGATGTTAGTGCTGTGCAACCAAAAAATGCTTTGCTACCAATTTTAACAACATTACTTGGAAAACCAACTCTGCTAATAGCACTGCAATCATAAAAAGCTTTTTCTCCAATCGTTGTCAAGCCACTTGGAAAACTAATTCCCGCTAAATTTTTGCAACCCATAAATGCCATATCCCCAATTGTTTTTAAGCCACTTGGAAGATCAATTGAAGTTAAACTCTTACAACCCATAAATGCACCTTCTCCAATTCTCTCATAACATTTTCCCATGTCAAAATTTAATATACGAATGCTTTTAAGTTTAACGCAACCACCAAATGTACTATCTGGAATGCCATTTAAGTCTGACTGGAACATTATAGATTCCAAATTTGAACAGCTAAAGAAAACGCCTGTTCCCATCTCAACTATATCAACAGGAAGAATAACATTTTTTAAACTGCTGCAACCTTGAAAAGCGGCATTACCAAGTTTATAGCAATATGAAAAATTTAATTTGCTTATTTGGTTACATCTAATAAAAGCCGCTTCTTCAATTTCCCTAGCACTCAAATTTAATGATGTCAACCCCAGCATCCATCAAATGCATGCCTACCAATACATTTAAAATTAGATGGCAACAATAAATTGGTTAAATTCACACATCCTTTAAAAGAATAATTTCCAATTCTAAAGTCAGAGCTCTGAAATTCAACTGAAGTTATTGAAGTGTTATTAGTAAACACACTAACATAGTTATTAGAGCTATTTCCATCTTTAATTCCAACAACTTTTTCACCTTTATAGCTAGATGGAATAAACACTTCCGTTACCGAGTTATCAAATCCTGTAATCTCATATCCACCTTCACAAGCCGTAAATGATAAGTATGCATATTTATATGTTGAAACACAATTAATAGCAATATCTCCAACAACCCTATAAGTATCTCCCCACAATAAAGTTGCACCTTCAACTGAAAACTCTTCAATATCATAATTAGAATCATAAGAAATGTTAATATAGTCATCATATCTAACTTTATCAGCACTAGTTAAAGTCTGTCCATTTCTTGTTACAATCACACCTTCAGGAATTGTTCCTAAGCTATACTCTGCTTCAGCTTCATTGTATGTTATGCTTAGGTCTCCGTTGCCGTCCAGTTCATACTCATAATACACTTCATCGTTTTCTTCATGGCGATAGGCTTCTGTTAAAATGTTTTGTTGTTCTCCGTTTCCGACCTTAACCTTAAACTCTGTTATGTTTCTTCCAACCCTTTGGGTTGCCCTTATCACAATCTTCGCCCCATAATGATAGGTGCTGTTTAAGTTAACAGGCTCTCCGCCAATGGTTACACTTATGCTGCTTTTAAAGGTATCATTAATAAAGCCTATACGATAATCCTTCATATGGGTTTCATAATATGGATGAATATTTAAATCTGTTGTTATTTCATTTAAACTTACTTCCTTTCCTGTTTCATCTGCCCAATACTTAAACTCATAGGTTGCAAAGTTGTCTTCTGGTTTAGTTGGGGCAACCAAACTTAGGCTATCTTTATGAGAAACTTCTTGCGACTCTAATAAGGTTGTTCCATCTTCTGCATAAATATTTACTGTGTAAGTTATTGCAACAAACTTGATATATATTTTGGTTGAACTGCTTATAGTCTCATTATCTGCATATTGTTGAGTCATGGCTTCATCTTTATATATGCCTGTAATCGTATATCCATCTATTGCCTTAAGCAAGCTTTTAAGTTCATTAATGGTTGTTCCCTTTTCAATGCTAAGGTTATAATCCGGAACAGATTCGTGCCCCGTGCTAACAATAATATTATATGTGTTTGTTTCGTTTCCATTTGCCCCGGCGTTGTCTTTATTTCCAGATGTGAGCGTAAGCGCTGTTGGCACAGTGATTGCTGCAACTGCAACAATAGTTGCCACCCCAATAACTATTTTCTTAGTTTTTCCGTCTACTTTTGTTTTCTTTTCCATAAATTTTCCTCCATGGTTAGCTTTTATATTATTTCACATGCTTTGCATTGCCATAATCCATACATTCATTATACGCCCCACCCCCAATAAATTCAAGTGGTTCATCACGCTTTTATTATGTTTTTAAACCTCTTTAATAGCTTTTAACAATTAATTATAGCATTTTTGCACTTTCTTTTGGCTCATTCTGCGTTTTTGCCAAAATTTAATCATAAAAAACCACCAAATGTTATGGTAGTTAAAAAATAAAAACTATTACATCCTTCTTTCATAGCCTTTAGAAGACGAAGGTGAACTTCCAATACAATCCAAGCCATAAAGCTTGTGCTTAAGTTCCATTCTTCGCTCAATTTCACGTCGCACTTCATTTTCAAAAGCCTGCTTGCCAGTCTCAGTAGACATATCTTTGTGTTGCAACTGGCTTAGCACAAATTTCATTTCAGATGGCGTTGCCATTAGTTTTTCAAGTTCTCTCGCATAAACTCCAGTGTGAGATTTTATAAATTCTGCAGAAAAACCGCTATCATTCAACATTGAATATGCCTTGTCCAAGAAAAATTGTGTTTTTTGTGAAGAAGCTGCTCTTGTGTTAAAAATTCTATCAAAGTCTTCCTTATATTGCCTTCCACCCTCTTTAATAAAATATAAAAATACATCGTTATACAGTGCTTTATCACTGCTATAAAGCACCAAATTCTTATACTTATTTTTGCTGGCACTCGCTAATGCAAGCCTAATTCTTCTTGCATATTCAGGATTCTCACAAAGCTTATCGTCATAAATAAAGTGTCCAAAAATCTCTTCATATTCTTTTTTTTCTGCAGCAGTCAAACCCTTAATTTTATAAAAATCATATCTACCAATAACATTTTTCTCTTTAAATGTTCTGCCGCCCTCGCCATCTTTAGTTTCGCCCCTAAGTTTTGTTGTTTTCTGAGCTTTTGAAATATAAAGATTGTCTTCTTCTTTTTTTTGTTTTTGCCTCGTAAGTTTTTCATGCACAAAAAATCCCTGAGCAATTTTCTCTGACAAAATTCTTTTAAGCTCGTGCCAAACAATTCCTTTAACATCAAGCTTGTTTATTAACTCTTGCAATAAAATCCTATCTTTTTCATAAACTTTTCTTGCATTTTTAAGCCTGTTTTGCAAAATGGTTTGTTTGTCTTCAAACCTTTTCTCTGCCTCAGCCAAAAGTTTTTTCTTTCTAGACCCTAAGCCAAGCCTTGCAAATGCCGAGCCACTTGGCTTTAAATTTTCTATTTCTTCAAGTTCTTTGCTTAAAACAATGCCAGAGTTTTCAAGCTCTTTTTCAAGGCGTGCAATCTCCATTTTGTCCTGAGCAACAATCTTTTCTTCCATCTCAAAAATTCTTCCGCTTAAAGAATTACTGAGTTTTGTATAATTTTCCGTATCCTCAAGCAAAAACTTAGTCAGCTCTTCTTCTGATTTTTTCATTAGACTAATCTGTTTCATAATTTCTCCGAAGTTAAATTTAATTTACAAAAAAACTCCAACATCTGGAGTTTTTCTTATATTTTTTCACAATCAAAAAGTGCACCAACTCTTGCAATGTTGATGATTCTTTCAACATCTTCACTAAAGCACAAATTGTTAGTTTCTGGCACAACCACACTGCACTCTATTGTTCCATCAGCACAAACTTGGCAGTTGTCAAAACCATCATTAGAAATAAATTCTTCAAGCTTAGAAGACGCAAATTGGCTCTTAATTTCCGCTGACGATATTTCAGGATTATAGCGTTTTGCAATTTCAAGCCTGTCCTTAAATTGTTTTTTTGCAACCTGAATTTTAACTTCATTCAAAAACTTTTGCTGACGAAGCAAAGTTTCAGCAGTAAATTTTAAGCCCTTAATTTTCGCCTTGGTATTATTTGTTTTTAAGTTTTCATTTTGTTCAAAATTTTCTTTTACAGCATTTTCAGTTTCCAAAACTGCATTTTTATCATTGATTTTTAAAGCCGACATGTCACTTGTTTTTGCTTTTATCTTAACCTTTTTCAAATCAATGTTTGCATTGGCAATTTTAATGCTGTTTTCAATAATAGCCTTAATTTTTAAAGATTTTTCTTCTGGCTTGGCTTTTGGCTCTAAATTTTTAGATGCCTTTGCAGACTTAACTTCTGCCAATTTTTTAGAATTTTTGCCCGCATAAAAATCAAAGTCTGCATAAGTTTCCGCCTTACTAATTTTCTTTTTCAAGACTTGTTTGTTTGATTTTTTTTCATTAAGAATAACTTCTGCTTTATTTTTTCTTAAAGGATTTTTTGCCGAAGTGTTAACAGATTTTTTTTGTTCCATTTCAAGCTCCATAATAAAATAGTTATCTTTATAAAAATAATTATACCCACAAAAATTATTTTGTAAAATAAACTTAAAAATTTTTACAAAAATTTTAAGAATTTTTAAAATTTAGCTTCATCAATAAGTTCGCCATAAATTGACTTAATAACAATTTTGTGACCTTCAATAATGACATAACATTTTTCCGACCCACATCGTGGAGCAGCCACCGAGCCAACACAAACCCTCAAAACGCCATGAATTGTTTCAATCAATGGTCTGTGCAAGTGTCCCTGCAACACAACTTTTGCACCATACATTTCAGGATACATATCATTAAACTTATGACCATGACAAAGATAACACAGCGTTCCATTTAGGCTTTCATAAGCTTGTTCAAACAACACAAAACTTGCATTTTCTGGTTCATAGTACCAATCATTATTGCCCTTAACAATAGTAAGCCTATTAGAAATAGCATTTAATTTTTCAACCATTTCAGTTGCATTTGCACCAAAAACGTCACCAAGCAAAATAAGTTTATCAGCTCTCTCTTCATTAAAAATTTCAAGCACATTATTTAGGGCAACAAGTGAGCCATGAATGTCTGATGCCACCATAAACTTTTTTTCCATAATTTCTCCTATTAGCATAATAGCACAATCATTTGCTAAACCGAAACAAAATCACACCTTTGGCCTAATTCTTTAAAACTAAAAATCATATAAAAAAAATTAAAGACATCTATTAGGGTTGATTAAATCCTATATATATTATAAAATAAATATATGAAATTTAGATTATTATTTAAACAATGTTTGCAAAAGAGCTTAATACTTTTAACATTTATTATTTTTACT
Organism: uncultured Clostridia bacterium; assembly: GCA_948434855.1. Lineage (GTDB taxonomy): Bacteria > Bacillota > Clostridia > Christensenellales > UBA1242 > RGIG1681. The sequence goes on from CAOJFR010000022.1 coordinate 19,379, forward strand.
GCAACTTTTTCTATCTTTTTTGTTGAATTTTCTACTAACCATTCAAATGCCTCCGCAAATGAAGTTAAAACGATAGAAACCTTAGAACAGTTAAAAAACACTGATGTTTCAGATATTGCTGCCTTGTCAGAATATGATAGCCGCAATTATGGAATTGTCACTCCTGTTAAAGATCAGGGCAGTTCTAATCTATGCTGGGCTTATGCATCAATTTCTGCTTCTGAAACTTCAATACTTAGAAGTGGTATAGACCCATATTATACAAAGGATAACTTATCACTTTCGCCTGAAGCACTAGGATATTCAAGATACTTTCGTCCAATAGATCCACTGGGAAATACACAAAGCGTGTATGAGCCAGAGGGATCAAATTGGAATACATTAGCGGGTAATGCTTCTTACTGTGCTTCTATGCTGACATGGTGGGCAGGACCTATTGGTAAAAATAATTCAGCAAACGCAAATCCGTTTGAAAACGCACTATTTCATTGCAACAATGCAGTGCAAATAAAAAGCACTTTGGTGTCGGATATAAAACTTGCAATAGCAAAATATGGTGCAGTTACCTTTTCTTATAACAACGTGCATGAATATGAATATTATAATCCTAACAGCGAGTCAGGCACAGCATCTTATCCACATGCCTGCACACTTATTGGTTGGAATGACAACATACCATCTTCCAATTTCAAGCCAAACGGAGCAAGCAAAAATGGCGGATGGCTAGTAAAAAATAGCTATAATTCACTTCAATATTTTTGGCTTTCATACGATGTTTCTAGCGACTCGATTTTTGCTTTTGATTTTACTGCAAAACAAACTTATGACTATAACTATTTTTATGATTATAAATTTAATGATAGTCTCAACTATTCCTTGAACATAAAAAAAGCATGCGAAATTTTTGAAGCAAAAATGAGCACAGCAGATAAAACAGAATATCTAAAAGCTGTTAATGTTGGCTTTATTGGGAAAAAAGTAACAGCAAAAGTTGATATTTATGTTGATATGGAAAACGAATCAAATCCTGAAAGCGGCAAAAAAGTTGGAAGCGGAAATGCAATTTTTGATTACGGAGGTTTTCGTACAATTAATCTAACAACTCCAGTTGCATTAAAAAATGGTCAAAAATTTGCATGCGTTGTAGAGTTAAACAATCCTGATAACTCTGTTGTTATATGCAACATGACAGGAAAAAGTGGCAATAACGCTTTTATTTATAAAAACT